>JAGGSD010000278.1 GCA_021159265.1 Syntrophobacterales bacterium
CCTTGATCCTGATCCCTGATACCAGCATCTGCGCAAAAAACACAGTTGTTAAGGATAAAGACTCTAATACCTGAAACCTTCCTGCCTTGTGACGATAATACTCTCCGAAACAGTTTTGTTATCAGGGTCTGTAACATATATTCGCACGGTCCATGATCCACCATTGTTCGTAATCGTTTTTTGAACCGTGTATGCCGCATCGCCAAAACCCTGGGCCGCCACATTGCCACTGGCATAACATGTGGTATTGCTGTTTACGGGGATTGGATTATTCGGATTCATTATGGTAATCTCGGCATCCTGCAGCTCTCTATGCAATATGCTGGCAGCCCTGCCCAGTAAATCGGCTCTTTTTGCAGTATGCCATGACAGGGGCTGCATGGACATAACCGCTAGAATGCCTAAAGCCGTTATCACAACGGCAATAAGCACCTCTATCATGCCCATACCCCTGTTATTGCATGGAAAATGTAACATACGTCCTTCCCGTAATATTAACTGTTATCGTTGCTGTGGAACCTCTGTTGTTTTGGAGCGTTAAACTTCCATTATCCACTGTTCCTCTTGTCTGAAAATAAACATTTGCGCCATGTAAAAAAGCCGCATTTGTAATATCGATGTTGCTGCCAAAGGATTCAAGGGTCTTTGTCTGCAGATTCACATAAGCCGTATCTGCCGCATTTCTTTCCTGTAACGTATACGAATCATTAGAACCGGCAACTACATTAAAGACGATCCTCTGTTTTCTGTTTTCTGATATTGCCTTTTCTTTTAAATTGAGAATGTCCGACGTAATTTCCCTTGCAGCCGATTTCAGATTTGCATTTGCAGTGTACTTGAAAAAGGCAGGCACTGCGAAGGTCGCCAGAATAGCAATTATTCCTATTACAATTATAAGCTCGATTAATGAGAAACCCTTCTGGTATTTTATCATTTAAATTCGCGTCCTGTCCGATTTCAGCGCCTTACCACGAAGGCATTTTGAACCCTTTGCAAAAGGTTGCATATAAATAAGCAATGAATGTGCCATACTCCGGCTTTCAAGTAATTATTCCACTGTAGAAGTAGGAGCCGATGCCCCATCGGCCCGATGTTAAGCCTGTCCGGGGAACAAACCCTGCATTTTTTGGATCCTTAATACCTTACGAATAGAAGTCCTGTCATATACTTGCCAAAAAATATGTAGGCAACGGCAGCCATCGATAGAAAGGGGCCAAACGGGACCGCATATTTCATATTTTTCCCTTTAAAGAACATGATGGAGATGCCCACAACAGCGCCGATGAGGGAACCGAAAAGAAGAATAAACCATAACGATTGCCAGCCAAAAAATCCTCCCAACATGGCTAATAGTTTGATATCACCCCCGCCCATTCCCTCTGTTTTTCTTAAAAGTTCATATCCGGCAGCTATGAGGTAAAGACATCCGCCCCCAATTAAAATACCCAGCAGAGAATCAAGGGGCCGGATGTTCATGACAAATATGGCCGACAGAAAAAAAATGGGAATTCCGGGAAGTGTAATAACGTCAGGAATAATCTGATGGTCGATGTCGATAAATGTTATAATGGTAAGCGCACAGGTAAATATAAACGTAACAAGATATTGCAGCGATAGACCGTATCTGAGAAAAAGAAGGAGCGACATTACCGCCGTCAGCGATTCAACAACCGGATATATGGGTGATATCTTTGTTTTACAGTTTCGGCACCTCCCTCTTAAAACCAGGTAACTTATAACCGGTATATTGTCGTAAGGCTTTATGGGGTGGTTACAGTTAACACAGTGAGAACCGGGAAACACAATGGATTTACCATCTGGGATCCGAAAGATGCAAACATTAAGGAAACTCCCCACTATGGCTCCGACAACCACCGATAAAACAATAATAAAATACCATGTTGCGGGTGTCAAAATATCAATTCCTTAAATTTGATACATTCGTAAAAAGCTCCATTATGCCGTTTAGCGGCATTATAATGGAAAGTAACTTTTACAAAGC
>JAGGSD010000374.1 GCA_021159265.1 Syntrophobacterales bacterium
TATTCGGATTTAAGTTTTGCAAGGACTTATCAGCCATAAAGAAATTCTTTTGCCAATTTTGCACGAACTTTACGATTAAGGGATTAATGCTGCAAGACCACGAATTTTTAAACGCACCCAAAGGGATTTCCGAATCTGTTCTCATAAACAAAATCTTTTAATTCATTCCTTGGTGTGTGGTCCTTCTTTACTGTTGCCGGCCGGCCGACTGGAATAGAAATGACCGCTTCATAATCATCCGGAACTAAGAGTATCTTTTTACATTTATCGTGATCCAACAATCCGACGACAACTGTTCCCAATCCCAATTCATAACTCTTAAGACAGAGATTCTGAACCGCCATACCAAGATCAAACATGAACCATTCAGAAAATTTCGTTGTCTGTAACTTATCTTTGTATCCCGAGACGCCAGTCTTTGCACATCCGATTATGAGCGCTGATGCAGCCAATGAACACTTAGTTGCCGGATTATTCTCAGCATAGGTTCCGGTTACCCGCTCAATCAAATCCCGGTCTCTTACAACAATAAATTTCCATGGTTGAGTATTTGCCCATGAAGGAGCCCACCGGGCAGCTTCAAGTACTGTTTTTATTTCTTCATCAGTTACATAATACTCAGAGAATTTCCTGACACTTTTCCTCTCCATAATTGCCTTTTGAAGTTCCATATTTTACTTATCCCTTTCATTTTTTCGTCATTATCGTATATATAATATCACAAATCTAACATGATGACAAAATTACTTTGCAACACATATGATATTTTCTACAGAAAACATGACAATTTTGTGATATAAAATAACAGGCCAAAGTTAAGATACTACTGTTTCGCAAAAAATCCAAAAATCTTTCCTTTAACGGGAGAGTGTGGGGAAGAGCCCGACTTCCAAGTAACTTAAATTTACGAATGTGTTATAAGTGTTCCATATTACTTTACATTTATCAAAATAGCGGGGGTAGGGGCGACTTTAGTCGCCCGGCAGTCTTTGGTGAGACTTCGGCGTGAGCTCAGCCTTCGGCGAGCTCAGTCAAACCGGCGAACGCTCAGTTGAACCATGAATGGAGGTTAAAACATCTCCTACCTACCCATACAGCAAAAACACAGACCTGCCTGCCGTAACACAGGCAGGCGCAGACGGGCCAGCATGGCGGAGCTTTGTACGAGAACATCAAGGTTAGAAATGAAATCTACCGAATTGGATGTTAAAACCAGCAATGTAGCGGATTTGATTGTCAGATCCAACAAAATCGTGGTGTTCACGGGAGCCGGTGTCAGCACGGAATCCGGAATCCCGGATTTTCGCAGTCCCGGGGGGATATGGTCTAAATTTGACCCCGAGGATTTTACCATTCAGAAGTTTGTAAGCGATCCTGAATCACGGAGGAAACAATGGGAATTTCTTGTCAACGACGGGCTTTTTACCAATGCTCAACCGAACCAGGCTCATATAGCCGTTGCCGAATTAGAAAAGCTGGGCAAACTTGACAGTGTTATCACTCAGAACATAGACAACCTTCACCAAAAGGCAGGCAACTCTCCCGAAAAAGTTTTTGAATTACATGGAAACATGAATTGGGTCAAATGCCTGAACTGCAATAAGAAATATTCCATGGAACACATCAGGAAACGATTGCAAAAAGGGGAGGAAATTCCTGATTGTGAAAATTGCAATGGTATGCTGAAACCGGATGTTGTCCTCTTTGGCGAGGCTCTTCCCCAGGACGTTATGGCGAACGCTATTAATCACGCCCGCAATTGTGATCTCTTCATCGTTATAGGATCTTCCCTCATTGTTTCTCCGGCATCGTACATCCCGGCTTATGCCGCTGAAGCGGGGGCAAAGCTCGTCATTATAAACATGACCACTACCACCTATGACCATGTTGCAACTGAGATTATTTCTGAAAAAGCCGGCATTGTCATGCAAAGAATCCTGAAAAATGTTAAAATAAAAGCAGACGTTCACAGGTTCACGGTTCAGGATTAAGGATTAAGGA
>JAGGSD010000323.1 GCA_021159265.1 Syntrophobacterales bacterium
GTTAAGGACAAAGGCAGCATTAAAGACCTGAAGTCCTCGTCAAAAATGCTCATTTTCGCAAATAATTGCCGATTTGGCTCCAGATTTTGTTTCAGGTCTGACGAAGCTGACGCTTTTCTCGTAAATACGCATCCCAAATGCAGTCCGGAAACAAGAATGGAACCTTGAATCCTTGAACCCTTGAACGGCTACTAAATATGTTAAGCAAATATTACAAGAAGACAATCGTGTCAATGTTAAGATTTGATATTTTTCATTTTTCATGAAAAGACTTGACACTTTACAATTAACCAATATATTTTGCGCTCTATCATCTCTGGCTTCCTTGTTTATATCTTAAACCGGAAACAATGAGAACAAAATATGGATAAAGAAAATCTCAGATACTGGCTTGCGTTAAGGTTCATAGAAAACATAGGCAGTGTGGGCTTTAAAAATTTGATCCAGGTCTTTGGTTCAGCGCAAGCGGTTTTCAATGCACCGGAGAGTAATCTTGCAAGGGTTGCCCAAATTACGGGCAAGACGGCACGGAAGATAAAGAAATTTCACGAATGGCAAGCAGTTGACAAAGAACTTGAACTGGTTGACAGACATAATGTCTCTATCGTCACGCTAAAAGATCCCTCGTATCCAAAAGCGCTTTTAAACATATACGATCCTCCACCGCTTCTGTATATAAAGGGAAATCTGGTTAAAGAAGATATAAATGTTGCGGTTATCGGCTCAAGAATGGCAAGTACCTATGGAAAATTTATGACGGAAAGACTCAGCCGGGAACTTGCTCTAAACGGTGTTACTGTTGTAAGCGGAATGGCAAGGGGAGTAGATTCGGCCGCTCATACAGGGGCTATTGCCGGCGGTGGGAGAACAATCGCGGTGCTGGGATCGGGCATTGACGTGATTTACCCACCGGAAAACAAGAAACTGTTTGAAAAAATATCTGCCAATGGAGCGGTAATCACGGAATTTCCCTTTAATACACCACCAAAGGGGCCAAATTTCCCGGCAAGAAACAGGATTATCAGCGGAATATCTTTCGGTGTAGTTATTGTTGAAGCGAATGAAAAGAGTGGCTCTCTTATAACCGCAAGACTCGGACTTGAACAGGGCAGGGAAATATTTGCCGTACCGGGCAGTATCGATTCACCCGGGTCAAAAGGAACACACAAGCTTTTAAAAGACGGGGCAAAACTTGTAGAAAGCGTGGACGACATCCTGGAAGAAATTCTTCCTCTCGCAGTCATAAGCAAGCAGGACAGGAAACCGGGAGAAAAACGACGAGAAGAGCCTGAAGGACAAAGTGCAAAATCATCCGGCCGTCCAAATATTGACAATTTACGTACTGAGGAAGCGGCCATACTAAAGCTGATAGGTAATAGACCGGTTTATATAGACAATATAATTACAGATAGCAGTTATCAGTCACGTGAGGTACTGAGTATTCTCCTGTCTCTGGAACTTAATGGGTACATTGAGCAACTGCCGGGCAAGAGATTTATCATTAAGAAATAGTAACTGCTCAGGTTATTAGCCCGAAGGCTGTAGACTGAAGGAACTGATGTATTCCCAACGGCAGAAGCCAGCCGTACTTTGGGGTAATATACTTGAATGGCTATGCTATTATCAGCTTTTGTGAATCTTTTTCCTAACCCGGACAAGCCGGAACCAAGATGAACATCGAACATCGAACGTCCAACATCGAATGTTGAATGGGAAAAGGCGGCCAACCGTGAACCTTTGAACCGTGAACGCTTACTAAATTCTTTTGCCGTTCGACTGAGCGTTCGACTGAGCTCACGCCGAAGTCTCAGGCCGAAGCCATTTTTGCACGAATTTTACAACTAAGTGCCTAACCCAGATAAACTGGAAATTCGAAATACGAAGCACTAAATGCGAAACAAATCCGAATTTCTAATATTCAAATGTTCAAAACATCAACGCCACAGAAGTGGCATTAACTCTATTGTAAAAAGTTTAACTCTTTCCCGTTTAGATATTTG
>JAGGSD010000307.1 GCA_021159265.1 Syntrophobacterales bacterium
GATATTTGTATTTTTGTCATTCGATATTGTTTCGAGTTTCGAAATTCGATATTCGAGTTTAAGTTTAGCAAGAACTTATCAGCCATAAAGAAATTCTTTTGCCAATTTTGCCTGTCTGCGTGCGGACACGCACAGGCAGGCACGAACTTTACGATTAAGCGCCTAAATGCCTATAGCCTGTCTGCCTGAGTAGTTACGTGCGAGGATTCTATCTCAAATAAATTGACACTTTTTGCGAGACCATCATATGCTAATCCTGACAAGGAAGTTAGGCGAAACAATCAGAATCGGTAATGAAATCAAGGTTACCATTTTAGATGTAAAAGGAAGGCAGCTAAGGGTGGGGATAGATGCTCCCCCTTATGTAACCGTTCATCGCGAAGAGGTTTACCAGATGATCAGGGAACAGAATATCCTGGCGGCAAAATGCGATGATTCAATCGGCAAGAACCTGTCTCAAGCATGGGACAGGCTGAAAAATTCATAAAAGCTTAGCGCCACAAAGTCACTAAGACAAAAGGTGTAGAAATTAATTATATTTTCCAATAGTTTTAGTGACTTCGTGTCTTGGTGGCTGAAGTATTACAAAAATCCGAAGGAGGAAGTTTGGTGAGCATTTCTACCACACGTTTTGGAGATATAACTATTAATGAGTCCAGGGTTATTCGGATGAAGGGAGGAATACTGGGTTTTGAACATTTGAAAAAATATGTGCTTCTCATGCAGGATCCAAAGACTCCCTTCTGGTGGTTTCAATCCGTTGAGGATGGTTCAGTCGCTTTTGTCGTTATCAACTCCCTTACCGTAAAACCGGATTACAAGCCGCTGATATTTGATGATGAAGCGAAATTACTCGAAATCGCATCGCCTGAAGACGCGGTTTTGTTCTCTATTGTAACGATTCGTTCTGATCCGTTCACGGTGACGGCAAACCTGAGGGCACCCATTGTGGTCAACGCAAAAAAGATGCTGGCAAAACAGGTTGTTCTTATCGATGCGGATTATCCCGTTCAGTATACTATAACAGAGAATAACACAGTCATCGAAGTGAAGGAAAAAGCAGAAATAATCCCTTCGGTGTTGGCCGTATAAAAGGAGAACCTGCTCAGACGGCCAAAAGATCTCACAATATCTTAACCGCTCCATAACTCAAGTTACAAACCGTTCACGGTCGGGAAAACGTCAAAGTCGACGCAAATGCGGGGATATAACGCAACTTGAAAAGAACATAGTCTCACGTAAAGTCGCTAAGGTTTTCTCTTTTGTTCTTTGCGTGCTTCGCGCCTTTGCGCGAGAATTTTAGAAGCCGCCTATACCAACATGATTTTAACCTGTTATCAGCAAGAATGACGGAGACCTGCGTTCACGGTTAACAGTTTACTGTCAAATGCCATTTCCTTAACCTTACAAAAAATTTCTCATTCTCGGACAGCCTCCGGGTTTTTCATTTTCCTGTTTGTTCCATCCCATTAATGCAAACATCAACAGCAAAAGGTCCATACTCCGTCTCAAATGGAATAACAACACTCGGACCACTTAAAACATGTTTGATCGAGTGACCTTTGCCTGAAACTATAGTGGGGATTGCGGCTTCAACATTTAAACCGATCGACTCCAGCTCTTTTCTGGCCACACCTGAAACCATATTTGTGATTTCACCCACGGCATCCGTAATATCGCCATTGATCTTTTTGATCTCTTCCCCCAACATATTTGATACAATCTTCAATATAGCTCCTTCGGAGAAGCTCAGGGCCATCGAACCGGTTACTGCGCCCGTAAGACCTATGATGCCGGAGACATCACCTCTGGCCATAGCATCCTTTTTAAGATAAGGCTTGTCCGGTTTCGGTTCTACAAAGGCCATTGTTTTCAGTACGCTAATCGTCCCATTTAAAAAGGGATTTATAAATTTGACATCCATTCTTTTCCTCCTAACCCGAACAAGCCGGAACCAAACAAGATATATTTTTATCACGAAAACACGAAAGTACGAAA
>JAGGSD010000035.1 GCA_021159265.1 Syntrophobacterales bacterium
AATTTACGTTACAACGAATCCCTGTTAATCCAGGAAATAGGTCAGGCCACTTCCAGCATTCTGGATATAGACAAACTCCTCAAATTTGTGATGGATACTCTGGAAAAACGCCTCGATTTTGACAGGGGAATGATTATGCTTGCAAACAAACAAAGAGACAGACTCTTTTACACCGTGGGCTATGGCTACAAGCCCGAACTGGAAGAATATTTGAAAGAAACGGAGTTTCACCTTGACAAGCCTGACTCGAAAGGAGAGTTTGCTATAGCATTCAGAGAACAAAAGCCTTTTCTTATCAATAATGTCAAAGAAATTGAAAATCACCTTTCAGAAAGGAGTCTCAAATTCGCAAAACAAATGGGAACTCAATCGTTTATCTGCGTTCCCATCATCTATGAGGGAAACTCCGAAGGAGTTTTAGCTGTTGACAATGTCCAGACTAAAAAACCATTCAGCCAGAGCGATTTGAGTCTTTTGATGGGAATCGCTCCCCAGATTGGAATCAGTATTAACAATGCAAGGTCTTACCGGTTGATTCAGGAAAGAGAAGAACAGTTCAGAGCTCTCAGTGAAAATGCTCCTGATATTATCTACACTCTGGGAATTGACGGAACTTTCACTTATGTTAATCCTTCATGGGAAAACATATTGGGACACAAGGCGGAAGACGTTATTGGCAAATCCTTTATCGACTTTGCCAGAGAAGAAGATATCAAAACCTATGATAATTTTATTAAAAGAGTTTTAAATAATAAAGAAACGTTCAGGGATTATATTGGAACTTTATTGAATAAGGATGGATCTGAACGGATTTTTAATATAAACGGCGCTCTGAATTCGGACCAGGAAGGCAATATTATCGGGATTATCGGTATTCTTAAAGACATTACTGAACAGCGAAACCTGGAAACCCAGATACGTCATGCATCAAAAATGGAAGCCATTGGCACTCTGACGGGTGGTATTGCTCATGATTTCAATAACATCATGCAGGCTGTCAGCAGTTATAACCAGCTTCTGTTGATGAGAAAGAATGAAGCTGATCCGGACTGGAGGTATTTATCCAATATTGATAAATTAACCCAGAGATCCACGGATCTCATTAAAGAACTCATGCTTTTCAGCCGTAAGGCGGAAGCCAAGTTAGTACCCGTTAATCTGAACGATGAAATTGAAAAATTGTTTGATCTGCTGACAAGCACTATGCCCAAAATGATCACTATCAACCTTGAATTAACTGATCGTGAAAACATTATCAGCGGTGATCCCTCTCAGATTGGACAGGTTGTCATGAATCTGGCTGTAAATGCCAGGGATGTAATGCCGGATGGCGGCAGACTAACTATAAAGACAGAAAAAGTCAACATTGCAAATAATAACTACCATCAAAATGATCTTCCTATGGAAGCGGGTGATTATGTGCTCATGAGTATTTCAGACACTGGTCCAGGCATGGATAAAGAGGTATTGGAACACATTTTTGAACCTTTTTTTACAACAAAAGCGGTAGGAAAAGGAACGGGGCTTGGTCTTTCGGTTGTTTACGGTATCGTGAAAAACCACGGAGGTTATATTATATGCGAAAGTGAACTCAACAAAGGAACAACTTTTAATATATATTTGCCGGCATTGAAATTGGATTCTAAAAAGAAAATGCCGGAAAAGGCCTCAAAAGATGAATTGCCAACGGGTAATGAAACGATTTTATTGGTGGATGATGAAAAATCCATCCGCGAAACCAATCAAGATATACTGGAACAATTTGGTTATAACATAATGACCGCTGAAAACGGTGAAGATGCTATAGAAATCTTTACAAACAGGCATGGGGATATTGATCTCGTCCTGCTTGATTTAATTATGCCCGGTATGAGTGGGAAAAAATGTTTATTGGAACTCATAAAAATGAAACCGGATGTGAAGGTTATTATCACAAGTGGCTATACGGCAAGCGTTACGGCGCAAGACACATTAAACTGCGGCGCCGCGGG
>JAGGSD010000041.1 GCA_021159265.1 Syntrophobacterales bacterium
ACAGACCCACACGGACTTATTATATTCTGGATATTCTTGTGGGAAAAATCTGTGCCGGTCTGTGTGTGTCCGTGGCAAAAAAATTGCGGTTTGGGTTTCGTTTCTCTCAATCCAACCTGCGATCTAAAACTTTTTGGTTCCGGCTTGTCCGGGTTATGATATAGATACTAATGCGGTAAAAACTCAGTTGTTTGGAATGAAAACTTTAAAGTCAGGATGATTCTGGTTTGACAGGTCAAAAAGGAACAAAACTCTTTTATCATTTGAAAAAATGGCTGGAAATATGTGCCCTTGATTACGACATGCTTGATGAAGATGACAGGGTGCTTGTAGGTGTTTCAGGCGGTTTGGACAGTCTGGTCCTTCTCGACCTTCTTAATGCTTCAATGATATTTTTACCCTCTTTTTCTGTAATGGCGGTCAACATCGATCTCGGTTTTGATAAAACCTATAAAGATTATGATGATCTAGAAGAATATTTGAAGAAAAAGAACTACGAATATATCATGGAAAAAACGGATATAGGTCCTTTGGCACACAGCGATTACAATAAGAAGAATCCATGTTTTTTGTGTTCACGCCTGAGGAAAAAGAGAATTATAGAAATTGCTGAAGAAAACGGCTGCAGCAAGATTGCCTTTGCCCATCACAAAGATGACATTGTTGAAACACTTCTTCTCAATATGTTTTATGCGCGGGAAATCAGCACGATGGTTCCCAACCAATCTATCTTCAAGGGAAAGTTTCATATTATTCGTCCTCTTGCCTATATCCGCGAAAGTTTGATAAAAAAATACGCAAAAGAACAAGGATTTCCGGTTATCAAAAACAGATGTCCGACAAGCAAGGTATCAAAAAGAGTGTATATTAAAAACGTTCTGGACGAACTAGAAAAACAAAACAAAGACATCCGGGAAAACATTTTCAAGTCGATGAGTTATGTAAAACCGGAGTATCTACTAATGCGGCAAAGCCGCAAAGGCAAAAGGTCAAAGACCAAAGGCCGGAAGTAAAGACTCTAAAAGAGAGGGCAGGCAAGTGGCAAAAAAAGAATCGTCTGAAAAAATTATATGCCAGAATAAACTGGCACGGCGTAACTATTTTATTGATGATACTTATGAGACGGGTATTGTTCTTGCCGGTACGGAAGTAAAGGCGTTGCGTGAAGGCAGGGGAAATCTCAAAGACAGTTATGCCGGAGTGAAAAATGGAGAGGTTTTTCTTTACGATATGCATATCAGCCCTTACTCCCACGGCAATCGATACAATCATAATCCACTCCGGGCAAGGAAACTCTTACTTCATCAAAGAGAAATAAGAAAATTGTATGCCAAGTCCAGAGAAAAAGGATTGACGCTCGTTCCATTAAAAGCCTATTTCAAAAATGGAAGGGTAAAAATAGAAATTGGCGTTGGAAAAGGTAAGAAACTCTATGATAAAAGGGAAGATATGAAGATAAAAGCAGACAAAAGAGACATGGAGCGGGCCTTTAGAGAAAAGTATCGTTAATGGATGGGAAAAGCCTTATCCCTGTGCTTTCCAGTGAATAATGTATCAATAATAAGAGCTGGTTATGTTTAGATTAATATCTTGACTAATGATGTTAAAGGAATTATATTAATTTTGTAAATATGGGGGCGTCACGGTTTCGACGGGGATAGTTGAAGCTGTAGAAGCGTGCCGAGGTTCCTACAGGCCTCGTTAAACAGGTAGGAAACAACTAATCGCAGATAATTACGATTACGCTTTAGCCGCGTAAGACGGCTAACGCTTTCCTGATCTTTCCTGCTGGATCAGATGAAGGCGTCATACAGGCAGGATAACCAATCTTCTTTTCCTGGGGGAAGAAAGGCGAAAAAGCTACAGGATAGTACCTGATTAATCCTGCCTCTGGGAGTTTTCAGGTGCGAATTTAAATCAAAGGATACGCACGTAGAAACTGCAGTGGAATATTTTCGGACGGGGGTTCGACTCCCCCCGCCTCCACCATT
>JAGGSD010000408.1 GCA_021159265.1 Syntrophobacterales bacterium
TGCCCCCATCGGCCTTAAACATGCTTTGTAAAAGTTACTTTCCATTATAATGCCGTAAAACGGCATAATGGAGCTTTTTACGAGACTGTCAGAACTGCAGTTTCATCGAATCAACTCTTTCTCTTATTTCCCGTATCATTTCGATATCATCGGGCCATTTCCTGTTATGACCGTCCTGCGGACCCTTTTTCGTTACGTCGATGACGGCGCCGTTTTCTGTGATTGTAATATCCCTCGACGGGTCAGTATTGTTGAAGGCCTTCCATAAAAGAAAGGAGTTGTCCCGCAGATCAATATGGGCATCATAGAGGAGAAAAATTCCCCGGCCCACGGTTTCCTTTAAGGAAACGATCTTTTTGATAAAGTGTGAAGAATTTTTGTTTCTATCCTTGGCGATATTCACCAGAATAAGCGGGTTGCGGGTATCTTCAAAGATTTTTCGCAAATCGAGAAATGCAGGATCTTCTTCCCGCAGTCTGGCAAGCAGTTCCTTTTCCTTTATTTCCTTTTTCTGAATCCGGGATCTGCGTGGAGGCTCTCCGGTTATTCGCCTTGTTGCATCGAGTCCGATCTTTGATCCATAGAGGGGTTGCGGGGCGGAGTGATCCAGAACATCGAGTATCCCATCCGTGATTGTGATGTCCTCGTGGATGTCGAGGGCGTTCAGAATATGTTTTAATAATGACTTTCCGTTTCTCAGATATTGCTCATCATCGATAATAAGAATGGCTTTGGCAAAGCTCATCTGACCCATTCCCCACAGGCCGTTCATGACCTTTCCGGCATGGTGGGGATATTCCTTGTCGATGGCAACCGCAACAATATTGTGAAAGACTCCTTCCCGGGGCATCAGGTAATCAGTAATTTCCGGCATGACGGTCTTGAGAATGGGTAAAAAGAGCCGCTCCGTAGCCAGCGCAAGATAGCAATCTTCCATAGGGGGACGTCCCACCACCGTTGCGCTGTAGATGGGATTATTCCGGTGTGTTATGGCGGTAACGTGGAAGACGGGATATTCATCCACAGGGGAATAGTAACCGGTATGATCGCCGAAAGGGCCTTCTGTTCGCAGTTCGTCGGGGTTTACATACCCTTCCAGGATAAACTCTGCTTCTGCGGGCACTTCGATATCCACGGTTATTCCTTTTACCATTTCAACCGGGGCCTGCCTTATGAAACCGGCGAGGATCATCTCATCGACACCCCGCGGCACTGGCGCCGTTGCCGCATAGGTAATAGCCGGATCTGTTCCGACTGCCACGGCAACTTCCATTCTTCTTCCCGCTTTTCTGTACTCATTGTAGTGGTGTGAACCATCCTTGTGGATGTGCCAGTGCATGCCCGTTGTGTTCCTGCCGAATAGCTGCATCCGGTACATACCCGCATTCCGCTTCCCGTCATTCAGCCCTTTCGTAAAAACAACGGGCAGTGTAAAAAATCTGCCTCCGTCTTGCGGCCAGCAGTGCAGTACCGGCAGTTTCGACAGATCCACATCATCGCCCCGCAGGACGACTTCCTGACATGGCGGGGATCTGAATTTTCGTATCCGGGGAAGATATCTCGACCACGAGAGAGCTTTCGGTATGAATTTAAGTTTCTCCGCCATAGTCTGCGGCGGTGTCTGATCGAGCAGGTTTTTCATTCTCTCCGCCAGTTCATCCAGGTTGTCGCATCCGAGGGCGAGAGATATTCTCCGATTACTCCCGAAAGCATTGGTCAGGACAGGGAATTCCGAGCCCTCCACATTCTCAAAAAGGAGGGCATTCCCGCCGCCGGGACTCTTCGAAGCCCGGTCGGTAATTTCGGTAATTTCGAGAACCGGCGATACCCTGGATTTGATCCGGGACAACTCTCCTTCCGCTTCCAGGCGGGTGACATAATCTCTTAGGTTCTTATAATAGGTTTTCATGGTTTGGCAGTTTCCTGAAAAGCTCCATTATGCCGTTTAGCGGCATTATAATGGAAAGTAACTTTTACAA
>JAGGSD010000076.1 GCA_021159265.1 Syntrophobacterales bacterium
CGTAACCGTTCACAGGTTCATGGTTCAGCGTTAAGGACAAAGGCAGCATTAAAGACCTGAAGTCCTCGTCAAAAATGCTCATTTTCGCAAATAATTGCCAATTTGGCTCCAGATTTTGTTTCAGGCCTGACGAAGCTGACGCTTTTCCCGTAAATATGCATCGAGACCTTTGCATAACGTTCCCTTTTGCCCAATTTCTGCGTCAGGCTCAAATTTTAATCCTCGAAATATCCAATATATTCCTGTGGTTAAAATCTTCGCCTTCCTTGAACTTGAACAAAATTGAACATTCTGCAAAGGTCTCGACCTGAGGTCCTTGTCAAAAATGCTTATTTTCGCAAATAATTGCCAATTTGGCTCCAGATTTTGTTTCAGGCCTGACGAAGCTGACGCTTTTCCCGTAAATACGCATCCCAAATGCAGTCCGGGGACAAGAATGGAACCTTGAACCCTTGAACCCGTGAACGGTTACGATAATTATTACAAAATTTGAATTTACAGGAGGTTATCCATGTTCCAGACGAAAGTCACAGAAATGTTAGGTATCAAATACCCCATTGTCGGCGGCACTATGATGTGGATCACGACACCGGAATTTGTCGCCACTGTGTCCAACGCTGGGGGACTGGGCGTGCTGGCTTCGGCCATCTACCAGAGCCGTGAGGAATTCGCCGATGCCATTGACCATGTCAACGATCTCACAGATAAACCATTTGCCGTTAATATCAACCTTTTTCCCATGATGCGCCCCATTGACAATAATGATTACGTCGATGTTCTAATTGAAAAAGGCGTAAAAATTGTCGAGACTTCGGGACACTCAGCGCCTGATGATTTGTGTGTCCGGTTCAAAGAAGCAGGGATAACCTGGATTCACAAGTGTGTGGGAGTCCGCTATGCTCTCAAAGTCCAAAATATGGGAGCAGACATCGTCACGGTGGTTGGATACGAAAATGGAGGGGCAACGGGTAAACTGGATATCGGCACACTGGTAATAGTCCCACGTGTAGTTGAAAGCGTTAAAGTTCCTGTGATCGGAGGTGGTGGTGTCACCGATGGCAGAGCATTTCTTGCGGTATTGGCCCTCGGCGCTCAGGGAGTCATTATGGGTACCAGACTGCTCGCTACAAAAGAAGCGCCAATCCACGAAAACCTGAAGCAGGCGCTGGCCCAGGCCGATGAGCTGGACACTATGTTAATTATGCGTTCTATCGGCGCTACTCACAGGGTATGGGCCAACACAGCGGCAAAAGAATGCGCGGAACTGGAAGCAGGCAATGCCGAACTGTCCGAAATACTTAAACTCGTTGCCGGTGAAAAGAGTAAAGCAATGTATAAGCATGGAACGCTGGATACAGGTATCATATCATGTGGACAGGGTGTAGGTATAATCCACGATATCCCCACGGTAAAAGATTTATTTAACAGTATCATCAGCCAGGCTGCTAACATAGCCAAAGGTTTGGCAAAGGAATCAGCCGACCCTAAGATTAAAGGATTAAAGAAATAACCTTCTACGAGCCCTTAGCTCCAATACTGTTCACTTAACAACGGCAATACAGACATCTCTTTTGATGGCCGAACGGTTACGTTCCTTGGCTTTACTTGCGTTTGGGATCAGTAGTAAATACACGAATCGTCAGGTAGTATGCAATAACATACAGATACACTGATATAAAAAAACAGGCGTGTGTCTACAAAAGATGCACCCGTAAAAAGCCCCGCTATGCCGTTTTACGGCATTATAATGGAAAGTAACTTTTACAAAGCATGTTTAAGGCCGATGGGGGCATCGGCCCCTACATATTGTAGGGCCTGTTCCCCGAACAGGCCGTGTATCTGGATAGTGTCCAGTGAAATCAACAAGTTATATTAAATTCGCCCAAACGAGTTACTTGAAAGTCCAAAAACTCCCTCTCCCTTGATGGGAGAGGGTAGGGGTGAGGGTGAGAACACCGCTATTTCAAGTAGTTAT
>JAGGSD010000338.1 GCA_021159265.1 Syntrophobacterales bacterium
TCATATAATAACAATGTGTTAAGCCACTTTTATCAAAATGACTTCCTTGAAAGTCGAAAAGTACCATTTTTCGTCATTCCGGCGAAAGCCGGAATCCAGTCTATTCAGCTACTTACGAGGGCTCTGGACTCCGGTTTTCACCGGAGTGACGACTTTCAAGTAACTTAAATTTACAAATATGCTACAACTATTTCATATTACTTAACATTTATCAAAATAGTGGGTAAGGGGGACTTTAGTCGCCCGTCAGTCCATCGAACGCTCAGTCGAACCGTGAAGGGAGGTTAAACCCTCCCCTACCCATACGGTAAAAATGCAACCCGCCGTTTGATACCTGAGTAGCTATGCTGCAAGTTACTTTCCATTATGATACCGTAAAACGGCATAGTGGAGCTTTTTACGAATGCATCAAAATTCAGGTGGTAAGAATCATGAGAAGAAAGAGAAAAAATGGGGATGTAGAACAGAGCACATCCCCTTTTTTGGTTGAAGCTTAATAAATGAAAGTTTGCCTTATAAACACCCTTCTTAAGAATCCAAGACCAATTAATCCAAATCCGAGAAGTAGAATTGTTATTGGTTCTGGAACAGCGGCGGTATAGGCATAATCAGCTAACATCAGATGGGCGGTAGTTGTAGGATGAACGCCATCCCAAAACAGATAATTGTCGGTGGTTGAACCAGCCGTTGAGAGCATATCAGTGACATTATCAAATCCAAAAGCTGAGGGATCATCGATGACATCTTCAAGTAGTTGATAAACATCAGGGGTGTAAAAATGTACGCTGGGGAAAGCTATCTCAAGATTATTCAAAGTAGAATCAAGCCAAAAGTTAAAACCGACAGTTATCAACTCGGCATTCGCCGAAGCGAGGGGGTCACTATTGTTTAAAGGAATGGCCCCAAGGTTGGGCAAGTTCATTACTAAAATATCTTCAGCACCTGCCACAGCCAGATTAGCGAGTGCCGTCCCAATATTCGTTACGGCATTTGTGATAACTACATTCGGATCATCACCAGTACCCATATTTAGAAAATCATTACCACCTGCCCACACAGTAAAAAGCGTATCGTCCGGAATCGTCGAAGTGCTCAGAAACGTATCAACCTGCCAATTCAATCCAGTGTATGATAATCCAGCTGCCGGATTATCATACCCTGTTGTTGCTCCTCCATAAGCATAATCAAGTAACCCACAATTGAAGTGCCCAGAATCCGCAAGATAATCGACCCAGACCGGACCGTTTGAGTAAACCCCAAAACCATGTCCGTCAGCAGGACCATTATCAGTAAGGCTGTCACCGAAGGCTATGATATTGCTGTAGGCAATTGCTGAAGCCCCAAATGGAAACATGAGGCATAAAATCAGAAGCCCCGAAAGAATTAGTTTCTTCATTATTTCTATTCCTCCTTTCTAAAATTACTAAAAATTTATTTCCTATAATACTCATCCCATTTTATTTTCTAAACTTTCTTTTAGGGTTTTTTGGGGTCAGCCCTTGACATGGGACATTTTCTGCTTCAATCCTTGTTTTAGTAGACGTACTTCTTCAATAAGGATACTTTTATCACTATATCATTTTTTCTTATGAGTTTCAATCCTTGTTTTAATGGATGTGCTTCTTCAATCTCTGAACACCATCTGCAAACGTGGATCACAAGTACTGTTTCAATCCTTGTTTTAATGGATGTGCTTCTTCAATAATTATGTCAACGGTATGGCGTAAACCAGATCAGAGTTTCAATCCTTGTTTTAATGGATGTGCTTCTTCAATTTTATGGAAAATCCTGATAATCGTGATGAGGCTATGTTTCAATCCTTGTTTTAATGGATGTGCTTCTTCAATGTAATAAAACAATACTATCAGAATTGAAAGGGGTGTTTCAATCCTTGTTTTAATGGATGTGCTTCTTCAATCTTATCTGAGTATCCATCTGACTTGTAATGCCTTTGTTTCAATCCTTGTTTTAA
>JAGGSD010000368.1 GCA_021159265.1 Syntrophobacterales bacterium
ATCAAAGTCGTGCCAGACCTTATCTGATAACTCTTCCGCCAGTTTGTAGACATCCGGCTCGTAAACTCGTTTCATCTCTTCCCAATTTCTACTTTCCAATTTCAGGTTTCAAGCCGTCAACGGCTATTGATTCCCTGTGTGAATCTGATATAAGGGCTATCTTCGTGGGATAATCGCAGAAATACCTTGACAAAAATCTATTCTTTTAATACTTATTAGGTAATTTTAGTTCAAACTATATTTTACGCAGGAATAATTATAGATGAAGCCAAGAAAAACATTTCAATCGCTGTTAAAACAAAAAAAAGACAAAAAAGTCTCGCTGCTGATTGGCGCCCGGCAAGTCGGCAAAACAACAATCCTCAAAGCTCTCCATAAGGAACTCAGTGCCGGCTCAAATGCCATTTTTCTCGATTTGGACATATACAGCAATTATGAAAAGGTTAACACCTGCGAAAATTTTGTAAACACTTTAAAATTAAATGGTTATGATGAAAATCATAGGGATTTTTTCTACGTATTTCTTGACGAATTTCAAAGATATCCCGGATTGACGCTCATAATAAAAAATATCTATGACAAATTCGATAATATAAAAATTTATGCGTCAGGTTCATCTTCAACCAAAATCAAGAATGAAATCCAGGAATCGCTCGCGGGCAGAAAACGGACAAACAATATTTATCCGCTAAGTTTTGAGGAATTTTTGTGGTTCAAGGAAGATGAAAACGCTATTCAACATCTGCATAACATCAGAAGATTAAAAGGGAAACAGCTTAAGCAACCAACCTCAAAACTCTTGGTGTACCTGAATGAATTCATGGTAACCGGCGGCTATCCCGAAGTCGTTCTGGAAAATGACAAGGCAGATGTTCTGGAAAGCATTTTTGATCTATATGTAAAAAAGGACCTGCTGGAATATCTGAATATCTCAAAAATCAGCCCCGCAAAACGGTTAATAGAATATCTGGCAATCAACAACGGGCAGAAAATAAAGTATAGCGATATCGGGCAGATATGCTCTCTGCGCTATAAAGAGGTTCTTAATTATGTTGAATTATTAAAAGAAACATACCTGATAGTTGATCTGAGGCCATTTTTTTCAAACAAAAATTCCGAGCTTGTTAAAATTCCCAAAATTTACTTTATGGATAATGGCGTAAGAAATTATTTCATCAACAATTTTAATCCCGTTAACAGGAGAAACGATTCCGGGTTCTTGTTTGAAGGATTCGTGCTGTCTGAATTATTGAAGAGCGGCGTAAAAACAGATGTAATCAAATTCTGGCAGGACAAGAACAGACACGAAGTGGATATTATTCTGGATTTTATCACCAAACAGATCCCGATAGAAATTAAATATAAGGAAAACCTGAAACGTGAGGATTTCCTCGGGCTAAAAGCCTTCTGCGACATGTACCCAAATACACGCACACCATTTCTTATCAATCTGAACAGGCAGGAGCAGGATAAAAAGTATGAGTTTATCCTGCCTTATGATCTGTCGTTCATAAGCAATGAATTTCTCTCGAAATAAAACTGGAAACCGCAATCATAAAATGTTAGACGAGCGTCTCATATATAAAAAATCCTCCTTCTCTAAAGGGAAATATTGAGGGGTTACCTGCAAGTAATTATGGATATTAACACACCTTCTGATACAGTACTGGAATTAAATGAACAAAACGCAAGAGAAAAGATTTTCAAGATCCTAAATCTGAGTGTTCCCATACTAATGGGGATATTTATATTCTTCAATCCCTTTCCCCACACAACAGCCATCAAGGAAATATGTTTTTACTCATCGTTTTTTATCGTCCTTATTCTAATCTACTTCAAAAAGATTGACTTTTCCTTCAAATCGCCACTTACACTTCCTTTTGCACTCTTTACCGCTTGGGTATTTATCGGTCTTTTCTTTGCACTTGACAAAGAAAACAGCATCCATGATTTTCGGGCACA
>JAGGSD010000303.1 GCA_021159265.1 Syntrophobacterales bacterium
ATGTAGGGGCCGATGCCCCCATCGGCCTTAAACATGCTTTGTAAAAGTTACTTCCCCTTACAATGCCGTAAAACGGCATAGCGGAGCTTTCAAGTAACTCAAATCTGCAAATGTGTTACAGGTGTTTCATATTACTTAACATTTATTAAAATAGCGAGGGTAGGGGCGACTTCAGTCCCGACAGTGAAGGGAGGTTAAAACCTCCCCTACCCATACGGTAAAAATGCAACCCGCCGTTTGATACCTGAGTAGCTATGCTGCAAGTTACTTTCCATTATAATGCCGACGTGTCGGCATAGTGGAGCTTTTTACGAAAGCATCAACTTTGAACATGAACTAATTGAGTCAGTTATTGATACCAACTATCTGAGGCTTATTGAGTGACATAGACAAGACATTTCAGAAATAAAAAGGTGTCACACACATCTTGCGTGATGAATAAACGATTGACTTGAATTTTGTTTTCTCATGGTTTGTATTCATGACAGAGCATGGAGAATAGAATACGAAGGCAGGCTGTATCAGGTATTATCCCGTTAGTGTCGTATCAAGTCTCGAGTGTCATTGCGAGCGAAGCGAAGCAATCTCCTGCTGCTTTGAGCTAACTTGGCATAATCCGAGAGATTGCCACGGCCTTCGGCCTCGCAATGACAAAGGCTTGTGCAACATTGCAAACTTGACATGACATTAGGCTCCATGCGAACCAGAATACAAGAAGACTCTGAATTGCGAGTTAAATACAACAATGTTTATTTACTATGCAAGATGGGCAACAGCCATTTCCTATGAATTTATTTCTTCTTTACGATATCGTCGATTTTGGTTTTAAGAATGCTCACCTGGGAATCTGAAAGCATGAAAGGATCTCTGTTTTTCGATGAGATCCCGGGATAACTTTTATCCTCTTTCTTTGTTTTGCTGAATATGGCCAACGAATATTTTTTCGTTCCATCCAATACGATACGATATTGAGGGTTTTTAAATTCATCTTTTTTCTTTCCGTATATATATTTTTCGCATTCCATGTGGTTTAAAAACTGAAGCAGCCGATCCACTTTAGCCTGGTCCACATTTTTGCCCTTTGTATTCTTCCATACTGTCTTCATCTCCGGTTTATTTGATGTCTTTGCACTTTTTTTATCTTTTTTTACCACCGGTATTTTCGTTTGGGTCAACAGAAGACTGGTCTTTTTAACAGTAATATCAATCTTTCGAATTTCATTGTTTTCAAAAGCAAGAACAACCATGTCCCTCAGGTCATCTAAGCTTCTGTCAAATACTCTTCTGAAATCCCCTCGTGCATGATAGACATTAACATTATCCGGGAGTAAAACAAAGGTATGATGAAAAGTGGGCGCAGCTTTCCCCACCTGAAAATATCTCACCATTTTTTTACCCTGCCAGGCTTTGACAGTAATTTTCTTATCGCTGGTAAGATCATAACGAATATAATTTTCAGACTGGGAAACGAGAGCCGTAATTGTGAAATCCTTCAATACCCGCAACATTCCTGTAACTTTATCTTGGGCTGCAGGATATTCTTTTTCACCAATGTACCAATTATTGTCTTTTTTATGCAAGAAAACGCTTTTGCCGTTTCTGGCAATTTCGATTTTTGAAATCTGTTTTTCCGTAACGGGGGTTACCGCTGGAAGTTTATAATGGATTCTGTTCGATTTATGCATGGCAAGATATAAAACCAGAGCAGCCATAACCAACGCTAATATGATATACTCTTTTTTCAGCTTCATCTTTCCCTCTTCGTTATTAAAAAAACTTATTGAGAATACCGGATTCAGGCTTTGGCCGGAATGACATTTTCAATGGAACTAAATTGAACCTTTGATAATATCATAAAAAATCAATTTCGTCAGCATTGTCATAAAGATATACGGCCTCGTAAAAAGTTAGTATGCCCCAGAAAATATAACGGGATAGAAAGGCGCG
>JAGGSD010000116.1 GCA_021159265.1 Syntrophobacterales bacterium
CTTCGGCGTGAGCTCAGCCTTCGGTGAACTCAGTCGAACCGTCGAACGTGCTTCGAATTTCGAATTTCCAGTTTATCTGGGTTAGGTTTGGCTAATCTGATTGAACAAAACCACAGAACCAGCAGAGCTAATTTGAGGATTTTGTGAATGAGATGCTGCTAAAGATGGCCTGAAGCAGGGATGCGAAAACGATAAGTTATTAATTCCCAGTCCCTTAAAGGCTTTATCATCAACAATTGCGTTAAGGAGCAAGGAACATTTTGCATTTCCCTTTGACCTTTGCCTGTATCCTTTGCGGCTCGCCCACATTAGAGATTTTAACCTTCTGAAACCACAAATGGCAACAGGGCTAGGTTTCTTGCTCTTTTAATGGCTTTTGCTACCTCTCTCTGATGCCTGGCGCAGTTGCCAGAAATCCTTCTCGGCACAATTTTACCTCTTTCGGTTAAATAATACCTTAATATCTCCGGTTTCTTGTAATTTATTTGTATACTGGAATCCGCACAAAACCTGCAAACTTTTCTTCTTGTGAAAAATTTTCGTCTCCCCGTGTTTGGTCTTCTTTGGTTCTTTGTATTTTCGGTATGTCTGTTACCATTTGTCATTGCCATAGTTATTCCTCTACCCCCTCATCCTCTTCTGTTACCGTTTTCTCTTCACTTTTTGCCAGGGGCTCTTCCACCTCAGAAGTTATGTTTTTTTCTAACTCTTTAGATGTGTTTACATCTTCCACCTTTTCGGCCTTGTGAGAAACATCTGACACAGTTCCTTTCTTCTTCATGTCGGCTATTTCTCGCTCAATTTCTTCCATTTCAACTTTTTCACTTAAATTAACAGATTGGAATCTGAGAACACTCTCATCATACTTGAGATTTCTCTCGAACTCTGCCAGCACTTTGTGCTCACCGACAAAATCGATTAAAATGTAATTGCCGGTATTTCTTTTCTGAATTGAATAGGCAAGTTTTCTCTTTCCCCAATTATCGACTTTTACCACAACACCGTTTTGTGATGTTATGATTGTCTTATAATGTTCGATAATGCCTTCTATTTCCTCAGACGGTAAATCGGCAGGAATAATGAATATTGTTTCGTACCTCCTCAAAATACTACCTCCTTTCGGCTCTCTATCCCGAATACAAAATTCGAGCAAGGAGTCTTTTCTAATTAGATTTGAAAACAGCGACCCTATAATATGCTTCTACAGAAATCAAGGGTTTTATGATAAACTCAGAAAGAAATTTATGCACTTTTATACACATATTTTCGGCATGTGTCAATGATCATACTTTCCAAAACGGGGAAACGTCAAAGTCGACGCAAATGCGGGGATATAACGCAGTTTGAAAAGAACATAATCCCACGCAAAGTCGCTAAGGTTTTTCTTTTGTTCTTTGCGTGCTTCGTTCCTTTGCGCGAGAATTCAAGAAGTCACCAATACCAACATGATTTTAACCTGTTATCAGCAAGAATGACGGAACCCTGCGGCAGTAGTAAAGGAGAAGGATCAATTCTCGGTCGTTTGGGCAGTATGCTGGACGGGAATTAGAATCTTTATCCTCAGCAATTGCATTTTTTGCACAGATGTTGATATCAGCAACAAAAGGCTAAAAGAAGAACCTTTAATCCTCATTGCTCGTTGCTCAGCCCTTGCGGCCTTGCCGTATTAGTGAGGTATTATGATGTTAGACAACAAACCGTATACATTTGACAGGGTTGTACGTATCAATATAACTGCAGGATTATTATGTGGCCTGATCTGGCTATCGGGATATCTTGGTGATGTATTGATTCCTTTTGCTGTTGCCCTCCTTCCTGCCTATTACCGGCGATTTTTATCCACAGGCATATCTACAGGATGAGACCTTTGCATAACGTTCCCTTTTGCCCAATTTCTGCGTCAGGCTCAAATTTT
>JAGGSD010000033.1 GCA_021159265.1 Syntrophobacterales bacterium
AAGAAAGAAATATGGGCGGCTTCAATTATCTATGTGATTGCCCGTCTTAATTTTTTATTTGATTCGGAAAATGAGTTATTTCTTTCAGCCGATACCATTTGTGACTTCTTCGGGGTCAAGAAATCGACCATTGGCAGCAAAGCAACTCAAATTGAAAAAGCCTGCAATCTTGGACTTGGCGCTGAAGGTTTTTGCAGCCCTGAGATTTCAGACGCACTGACACTGGTTAAACTTCCCAATGGTTTCGTAATTCCCAAAAGTATGTTGCCCAAACCCAATATTATTGTTGAATTTGCCGATGAGAAAGAGGAAGAGGAGTTCCAAAAATATATGGCTGAGCAGCGGCGTCTCAAAGAACAGAAAGCAGCGGAGAAAAGGGCACGACGCACAGAAATCAATCGAAAGATTGCCGAGGATAAGAAAAAGAGGAAAAAAGAGCAGGACAGGCAACTAAGCCTGTTTGATGGTTCTTGATATTATGACTGTTATCATGCCCTTCCGGCAATTCTCTGCAGATCCATCCGTAATTTATACCATTACCAGTTGGTATCTGGCCGATTTGAGTAAAGTGCAGGACAAGCAGGAAAGAAAACCTTTTTTGAAGGACCGGGGTCCCGGGATGGCGCCTGTGGAAGTCATAGATTATTTAGTTGTGCACGAATTGGTTCATATTGGACAGCCTGATCATTCAAGGCTGTTTTGGACTAAAGTCAAGAGCATTCTGCCAGATTATAAAAAGCGGGGGAAATGGCTAAAACAAAATGGTAGATTGTTAACATTGTAAATTCCTTTGGAGATAAAATGAGCGCATCGATTTTTTATTATACCGGAACAGGAAACTCACTATGGACAGCGCGCAAGGTTGCTGATGAATTGGTTGACGCCGAGTTGTTCTCTATTGCGGAATGTAAATATGAAAACAAGACAATTGATTCAGGAATCGTTGGATTGGTTTTTCCTGTGCATATCTGGGGTGTCCCGGCTCCGGTTATTCAATTTGTCAATACATTAAAAGGCTCAAATCCAGAGTATGTGTTTGCGATTGCGGTGGATGCCGGCCAGGTTTCAAATACGCTGGTCCAGTTAAAAAGACTTATGGCTAAAAACCATCTGAATCTTTCAGCGGGGTTTGAAATAAAAATGCCGTCTAATTATACACCATGGGGAGGTCCGGGACCGCATGAGGAACAGCACAAACGTTTTGAGCTCGCACAGGAAAAGATTTCCCGTATAGCTGTCAGGATAAAAGAAAAGGAACAGATGCCGGTTGAAAAGGGGCCTCTCTGGCAGAGAATTTTGTTTACCCTTATTTATCATATCAGTTTTTCTCATGTGCCCAAAATGGATCAAAAGTTCTGGGTCGATGACAAATGTAATTCCTGCGAAATCTGCTGCAAAGTATGTTCCGCCGCAAACATTATCATGCGTGAAGGAAAACCGGTCTGGAATCATCGATGCGATCAGTGTTTTGCCTGCTTACAATGGTGCCCGCAAGAAGCGATACAATATGGTAAAAAGACCCCAAAATATGAGAGGTATCATCATCCGGAGGTTCTTTTGAAGGATATGTTAAAATTGAAGTAATTTCGAAAAAAGTTACGAGGCTCTGTACTCGTCCCTGAGCGCCGGGCAAAGCCGATGGGGGTAATCGGGGGACATCCATGATAAGTCAAATCAAGAAAAGAAGGGATATTTGAGCGGAAGATACCTTGCCAGACCAAGTGGAGAAACTAGTTCAAACACTAGCTTCTGCTGTGTTGAGACCTTTGCATAACGTTCCCTTTTGCCCAATTTCTGCGTCAGGCTCAAATTTTAATCCTCGAAATATCCAATATATTCCTGTGGTTAAAATCTTCGCCTTCCTTGAACTTGAACAAAATTGAACATTCTGCAAAGGTCTCGT
>JAGGSD010000386.1 GCA_021159265.1 Syntrophobacterales bacterium
TTTAATTCTTTTGCCAATTTTGCCTGTCTGCGTGCCTGCCTGTGCGTGTCCGCACCTGTCTGCCGTGCAGGCGGCACAGGCAGGCGCAGACAGGCAACGCACAGGCAGGCACAAACTTTACGACTAAGCGCCTAACCACGTTTCGGCTTAAGATATTAGTGATTTGATCCGATTTATGAATATTAGTCTCCTAACTCAGATAAACTGGAAATTCGAAATTTGAAGCACGTTCGACTGAGCTCGCCGAAGGCTGTCAGGCGGCTAAAGTCGCCCCTGCTCACTATTCTGATAAATGTTAAGTAACATGAAATAGTTGTAGCATATTTGTAAATTTAAATTGCTTGAAAGAGGGATAAACCATGCCTGTATATTTGTGGGAGGGAACTACAAAAAAGGGTGACACTAAAAAAGGCGAAATTGAAGTCCCAAACGAAGGGGCGGTAAGAACACAGTTGCGCCGGCAAGGCATAAAAAATATTGTCATTAAGAAAAAACCGAAAGATCTTTTCGAAAATATTGCTTTCCTGCAACCTAAGGTTAAGGAAAAAAACGTTGTGGTATTCTCGCGCCAGTTTGCCACAATGATTAATGCGGGACTTCCCCTTGTCCATAGTCTTGATTTACTTGCTCAGGAAGAAAAAAATATAACCTTTAAAAAAATAATTGCATCGATAAAAGATAGTGTTGAAGGGGGCGCTACTCTTACAGATTCACTTAAGGAATATCCCAAGATATTTGACGAGCTTTTTGTTAATCTTGTTGCGGCAGGAGAAGCTGGAGGTATACTTGATGTTATTCTTGATCGTCTCTCTGGCTATATGGAGAAGGCAATAAAATTAAAAAGTAAGGTAAAAGGCGCTATGACTTATCCTGCCGCTACCTTAGTCGTAGCTCTGGGAGTTGTAACTTTACTCTTATGGAAAGTTGTCCCTGTTTTTCAAGACATGTTTGAGGGTGTAGGAAGTGCGTTACCGGCTCCGACACAATTTCTTGTAGATGCAAGTACTTTTGTGCAGAACAATATATGGTACTTATTCGGTGCAATAGTAATTCTTTTTTGGGGATATAAAAGATACTCCCGAACTGAACGGGGAAGACTTCAAATAGACAGATTAGCGCTCAAGGCCCCCATCTTCGGCATATTATTAAGGAAGGTTGCAGTTGCCAAGTTTTCAAGAACACTTTCTACCATGATGAGCAGCGGGGTCCCAATCCTTGATGGTCTTGAAATTGTGAGCAAAACAGCTGGCAACAAAGTTATTGAAAATGTCCTTATGGATACAAGAAAAAGTATCAGTGAGGGGAAAACAATTGCGGAACCTTTAAGGCAATCTGATGTATTTCCTTCAATGGTAGTTTCGATGATTTCTGTGGGTGAAAATACCGGCGCTCTTGATGCAATGCTTGCCAAAATAGCAGATTTTTACGATGACGAAGTTGACGCGGCTGTTGAAGCCATGACATCTTTGCTTGAACCGCTTATGATGGTATTTCTGGGAGGAGTTATAGGAGGAATGGTTATCGCCCTGTATCTTCCCATCTTCACAATGGCTGGAGCAATGGGGAGGTAAATATTAATGGTCGGGATGGCGCGATTCGAACGCGCGACCCCTGCGTCCCGAACGCAGTGCCCTACCAGACTGGGCCACATCCCGACATGAGAGTTTAATATCCAATTTGTGTTAGAATGTCTATATTTTTTTATGAGGTTTATCAAGAATAACTAGACAAAAGGTGTTTTGATAACTAAATTACTGTAAAGGGAACATCAATACATATATGAAAAGATAATCTCATTGTTTCCAAAGTTGATGTATTCGTAAAAAATCAAAAACTCATTAATCTGTCATTCCCGCGAAAGCGGGAATCCAGTAATTACAAGCAGTTATGGAT
>JAGGSD010000125.1 GCA_021159265.1 Syntrophobacterales bacterium
CTTTCAAGTAACTCGTTTGGGCGAATTTAATATAACTTGTTGATTTCACTGGACACTATCCAGATACACGGCCTGTTCGGGGAACAGGCCCTACAATATGTAGGGGCCGATGCCCCCATCGGCCTTAAACATGCTTTGTAAAAGTTACTTTCCATTATAATGCCGTAAAACGGCATAGCGGAGCTTTTTACGAGATCATCAGAAATGAATTCTTCAAAAAATGGGCACTAATAAGTTTCCCGTTCAGAAATGGGCAATTTTTCGTAAGGTCAAGGAAATCAAGGGATTGTGCGGAGGCGTAATAATGCACGCCGCACAAACAATTCCGCAGATTGACCTGTCTGCGCCTGCCTGTGCCGTCTGCACGGCAGACAGGTGCGGATACGCACAGGCAGACGCAGGGGTTGCGGAAAAGGGCCCTTTCTGGATGGAAACTAATGAAATCAGGAGACGAGTAAATGGTCGGGAAAATCAAAGTGAAAACACCTGTCGTGGAAATGGACGGAGATGAAATGACCCGGGTCATGTGGCGAATGGTTAAAGATTACTTGCTCTTACCTTATTTGGACATAAAAATCGAGTATTACGACCTTGGACTTAGAAACAGGGACAATACAGACGACCGGATAACTGTGGATGCGGCAAACGCAATAAAAAAATATAAGGTAGGCGTTAAATGCGCCACCATTACCCCGAATGCCGACAGGGTAAAGGAGTACGGACTTAAGAAGCAATGGGAAAGTCCCAACGGAACCATCAGGAGAATGTTGGACGGAACAGTATTCAGAGCGCCTGTACTTGTCAAGAACATAAAGCCGGTGGTTAGAAACTGGAAGAAACCGATTCATATAGGGAGACACGCATATGGTGATGTTTACCAGAACCAGGAAATAAAGGTGCCGGGACCTGGCGTCGGGGAGCTGGTTTTTACTCCCAGTGATGGTGGTGAACCTGTAAGGAGAACTATAAATAAATTTAAAAAATCCGGCATTCTTCAGGGAATCCATAACACGGATGCTTCGATCAGAAGTTTTGCCACCGCATGCTTCACCTATGCTCTGGACCAGAATATAGATCTGTGGTTCAGCGCCAAGGATACTGTTTCCAAAGTTTATGATGCCGAGTTTCGCAAAATCTTCGCAGAGGAGTACGAGGCGAACTGGAGGGACAAATTTGAAAAAAACGGCATCGAATACTTTTTTACTCTTATCGACGATGCTGTTGCAAGAATCATCAAGTCTGAAGGAGGTATGCTCTGGGCCTGCAAGAATTATGATGGTGATGTAATGTCAGACATGCTTGCCTCCGCAAATGGGAGTCTGGCCATGATGACATCCGTTCTCGTATCTCCCCGGGGTTTCTTTGAGTACGAAGCGGCCCATGGAACCGTCCAGAAACATTACTACAAGCACCTTGCAGGGGAAAAGACTTCGACAAACTCTATGGCACTTATATTTGCATGGACAGGATGTCTGAAAAAAAGGGCAGAGCTTGACAAAACGCCGGAAGTGGCTGATTTTGCAGTGAAAGTAGAAAAGGCGGCCATAGAAACTGTTGAAAGCGGGATAATGACGGGTGATCTGATAAAGGTCGCGGATCCCGATCCGGGAAACAGGCAGGTTTACACGGAAGATTTTATAAATTATATAAAACAGAATCTCGAGAAGAAATTGTAAGAAATATTATTCCTATGATTTTCAGCAGCGAAGCAGACACATATTCAGTGTAACCGTTTACAGGTTCAAGGGTTCATTCTTGTCCCCGGACTGCATTTGGAATGCATATTTACGAGAAAAGCGTCAGCTTTATCAGGTCTGAAACAAAATCCGGAGCCAAATTGGCAATTATTTGCGAAAATGAGCATTTTTGACGAGGACTTCAGGTCTTTAAT
>JAGGSD010000149.1 GCA_021159265.1 Syntrophobacterales bacterium
AATGAACACAATTCATGCAATATCATATAATAACAATGTGTTAAGCCACTTTTATTAAGATGACTTCCTTGAAAGTCTGAAAAACACTCTTTTGTCATTCTGAGCGATAGCGAAGAATCTGATATCATTGAGATTCTTTGTCGCTCCGCTCCCCAGAATGACACGGTGTGGACTTTTTACGAAAGCATCAACTTTGAACCTGAACAATTGCCATTTTTATAAGGATGGGGGTAAGTTATGGAAAAAATAAAGAGTTCAGCTTCATTAACAAGTGTTTTAAGTAATTTCATCGTCGGCGCCGAAGCTGCTGATATTCCATCTGACGTTTATGAAAACGCAAAGGTTGAATTCCTCGACTGGTTGGGTTGTGCTATTGCCGGTGCAAATGATTTACTGGTTACCAAGCTGATTCATTATGCGGATACCATGGGTGGAAATGAGCATGCCACGGTTTTACGTCACAATATAAAGAAGACGGTTACCCAGGCTGCCATTATTAACGGAGCCGCCTCTCATGTATTAGACTACGACGATACCTCAACCGTATATACCGGCCATGCCTCTGTCGGGATGTTTCCCGCGTTTCTGGCGCTTTCCGAGTGGAAAGAATTAAGTGGTTCCGATTTTCTTACAGGTCACATAATTGCCTTTAAAGTAGCTGCTACTATCGGCGCCATTGTCGGCGATCAACAATATAAAACAGGATGGCACACAACATCGACCATAGGGCACTTTTCTGCCGCATCCGGTTGCGCAAGGTTGCTTGGTTTAAATGAAACGCAGGTAGCCGCCGCCCTGGGGCTTGCGGGAACGCTTTCTTCCGGCTTGAAAATTGTTTTCGGCACCATGACAAAGGCATTCCACGCTGGAAATGCCTGCCAGGCCGGTATCAGGGCGGCCTTATTGGCTCAGGACAATTTTACATGTGCCCCGGATCTACTGGAAGGGACTGATGGTTATTTACAGGTACATCGCTGTCAGGTAGATAAAAGGGAATTAATGACCCTTGGCAAGACCTGGGGTTTCGATGGTCTCGCACAAAAATATCACGCATCATGCCATTTTACCCATTCTGCCATAGAGTCTTTTCTGTCCATTGTTAATGAGAATAAATTGTCTCAGGACAATATCAAATCAATAAAGGTGTATTCATCTCAACTTGCCCTCAACGCCGCAGGAAAAACAAATCCCGCAACCGCTCTTGAAGGTAAGTTCAGCATTCCCTATTGTGTTGCCAATGCTTTGGTGCGGGGTGATACGGGGATCGGGGCTTTTACTGATGAAAAGGTGAATGACCCGGGGATAAAGGAATTTATGAAGAAGGTTTCGCTTTTCTTGAACGAGGGCCTTGAACCCATGGAGGCAAAGGTTGAAGTTGAAACGAATGATGGTAAGGTGTACGCCAGGTCTTCCAATATCTTCCGGGAGATTCCTCCCCTCGATGTAAAAAAGTCGAAAATCCGGGCTAAGTTCGTGGATTTGACCGGTTCAATCTTGGGAAACAATAAGGCCGAATCGTTGGCTGATACCGTCTTCTCCCTGGAAAAAGTCGACAATATGAGGGAATTTGTGGCGGAGATTTAGTATGAGAACAGTCAGTTTATCAAATTCATCCTTGACTTTCCGCGGCCCATATGACTAAAAGGATCAATGTTAAGAGCTAATGCGCCAAGGCCGCAATGGCTGAACAATGAGGATAAAAGTTTTGAGCCCGACGTAGAAATTGGGCGAAACGGGACGTTATGCAAAGGTCTCACTTTATAAACATGCTTGTTCTGGAGGTATCACTAAGGTGCAATACAAGGCTATTTTAGTTGAAAAGAGGGATGATGTTGCCATTATCACGTTGAACAGACCTTCCAAGTTGAATGCTATCAGCCTCAA
>JAGGSD010000423.1 GCA_021159265.1 Syntrophobacterales bacterium
TCGTGTTTTCGTGATAAAAATATATCTTGTTTGGATCCGGCTTGTCCGGGTTAGGGCAAACACATAGGATTGCCCCTGCAACCTTGAACCTTGGATCCTTGACCACTGGAATCCTTGAACCCTTTTCCCAACTAAATTGGAGAAGAACTATGAATGGAGGTTTATTATGCTGGAATGGAGTGTTGGTGAGATAATTAAAAAATGGGCCAAGCTTACACCGGATAAGGTGGCATTTATCTGTGACGGCAAACCCGCCACGTATAACGAACTTAACGACAATGCCAATTGTGTGGCACATTATTTACAGGAGAAAGGACTCAAAAAGGGTGAGCGAATCGCTGTTCTGACTCGAAATTGTGAGGAGATGCTTGACGTTTTCTTTGCGGCAGCGAAACTCGGGTTAATTTTAGTGCCGATGAATTTTCGTTTGTACAGCAAGGAATTGGAATATCAGTTGAACAATGCGGGAGTGAGATTGCTGGCATTTCATGATTCCTTTACGGATAACGTTGAGCCTGTTCGTTCTTCGACAAAAGTGGAGGAGTTTATCTATATAAAAAGTGGCGCTTCGGATGTTCCCGTCTGTCCCGGGTGGGCCACTGACTTTAGTGATATTCTTAAAGATTTCTCCGCCGATGAACCGGTTATTGATGAACCTGTGAGCCTGATCGATCCTATTACGATCCTGTACACTTCAGGGACTACCGGAGCTCCTAAGGGCGCAGTGTTAACACATTTACAGACATATTTTAAAAATTTTCAGATAATGACATATACCAATATGGGTGAGGATGATGTTTATCTCAGCACGTTGCCCCTGTTCCATTCAGGAGGTCTCTATATTCAGACGATCCCGACTTTGTGTCGCGGCGCGACTGTCGTTACATTCCAGCAACTTGACCCAAAGGATTTTTGCCAGGCTATTGAAAAATACAAGGTTACCATCATCCTGGCTTTGACATCAATATGGAGAATCATTATCCGGAGTGGGGAACTTGAAGGTATTGATACGAGCAATGTCAGGGTTGTCCTGGGTGGTGGCGAGAGAACACCGGTAAATATGTTCCATGAGTTGGAGAGGTATGGTCTTAAGATGCAGGCGCTATTTGGCCAGACTGAGAATTCATGTATGATGGTTTTGCCGAAGAAAGATATGTATAACAAAATGGGTTCAATAGGTCTGCCAGGCTTCTTTACTGATCTCTGGATCCAGGATGCCGAAGGAAACAGGGCGGCGCCAAATCAGGTTGGTGAAATTGTCGGTCGAGGTCCCGTCGTTATGGATGGTTACTGGGATATGCCCGAAATGACTGCGGCCGCAATCACTGACGGTGTTCTTCATACGGGTGACCTGGGATATCAGGATGAGGATGGTTATTTCTACATAGTCGATAGAGCCAAGGATATGTATCGAAGTGGCGGTGAAAATGTTTATCCGGCGGAAATAGAAAAAGTTCTATCTGATCATCCGAAGATTTCAGACGTATCCATAATCGGTGTAAATGATGAAAAATGGGGCGAGACCGGAAAGGCCTTTATAGTTCCTAAAAAACCGGGTGATGTTGTAACTATAGATGAAATCCGTGAATTTCTGGATGGCAAGGTAGCAAAATTTAAGTGGCCTTCTCATGTACAGATGCTGAGTGAGCTTCCTATGACTGCCAGCGGAAAAATTAAGAAGGTGGAATTGAAAGAAAAATATGGCGCTACTCTGAATACGGAATAACTACTCGGGTTATCTGGTTCACGGTTCAATCTTCATCGGGCTTCGGCGAGCTCAGTCGAACCGTCGAATCGCTCAGTCGAGCCTTTTAACTTTGACAGTTTCGTAAAAAGCTCCATTATGCCGTTTAGCGGCATTATAATGGAAAGTAACTTTTA
>JAGGSD010000205.1 GCA_021159265.1 Syntrophobacterales bacterium
GTCTAATTAATTAAAAAACCACCGGCTTAAATTGCCTGACTGTACCACCGGTGATCTACTGGAAATGGTGGAGAAAAAAGAAATCTGTCTGCAAATTAGTCGCCCGGCAATTCTGCTTTTTGCAGGAAAAAATCTATGGTCTCCTGCGCAAAGCCTCCTGTTTGTTGAGCAAAGGCTGCGGCCTTTCGGTAATATTCGGCAGCCTTATGCTTGTCGCCACGCGCTTCCAATAATTCAGCATATCGCTGCAGCCCGTCAATCTGATCCGGATATTGTTTCATAAGTGTCTGGCAGATATCCTCTGCTTCATCCAGTTTCCCTGTACCGATTAACTTCGGGACCTTGTTGGATAATATGTCCAGATCAGTATATATAAAGGTTCCCGCCATGGCGGGATCGTTCAGGCAGCATTTCTTATACTTTTTCCCGCTGCCGCAAGGGCATGGATCATTTCGGCCGGGTTTTTTCATATGCAGGTCCGTTATTCAACTAAGTTATCGTTGCAGGAATATATAGAGCAGGAGGCCTGGAATCAGGCATACCTGGATCATTGTCCTTTCCACCCGGAGGGAGGCTGCGGTCTTGCCAGGCATGGATTCTATGCAAGGAAGCTGCCTGAATACTGCCTGATAGCCCGCTATTATTGCCCGAAAGGACATACGACCATAGGACTGATCCCCGACTTCTTCTGCTCGCGTCTTCCCGGGACATTAGATGAGGTCGAGCATGCTGTCAATGTGGCACAAGAGAGCAAAAGCCAGGAAGAGGCAGCAGAAAAGTTAAGACCTGAAATTACACTGACCTCTGCCCTGCGCTGGCTCAGACGCAGGATCAGGTATGTCAGAGAAGCACTTACCACTGCGGCTGGTTTGTTTACACCCGGTTGCCATCCTGACCTGAAGTCTTTCAGGCAATGGTTGTCCTCAAACAGGGTGCTGTTCAGGTTACGCAGGTCTGTCAGTGATTTTCTTCAGCATCTCCCTCCTGTAGTCGGTTTCGGCCCCCGCATAACCAGCCGGTATTTTAACGAGTTTCATCTCCAACAATAGATGGGGACTGACCTGGACTGACCGGTCAGATAAAGTGGCGCCCGATATAAATCTTGACCAGTTGAGGAGCTGCTTTATGAAAAAAGACATCAAAAATTATGACCAAGAGGTCGCCCTGTTCAGATTCGGGGTGATTGCTGACCTGGTGCATCTGCCGCCTGGAACCAAAGGGCTTTACAGCAAGTTCAGGGAAAAGGCCGGCAAAGAATACGTCATTCCCGGTTCACGCCGTACAACAGTAGCCCAGGAGACTATTCGGGACTGGTTGAAAAAGTACAGACAGGGAGGCTTTGACGCCCTGTTGCCCAAACGCCGCAGCGACAGGGGCAAACCAAGGAAACTACCCCGTGAGGTCTCCGACCTGTTGCTGGCTACCAAAGAGGAAGATCCTGATCTGACAGTGCCCTTGGTGATTAAAAAGGTCAGGGAGTCAGGCCAGGTGCCAGATGAGATCCGCATGCCGCAGTCCACGGTATACAAACTGCTGGCACGCAACAGGCTGATGCGCAAGAAGAACGAACCGGCAAATGATCACCGGCGGTTTTCTTACCAGTATGCCGGGGACCTGTTCATGAGTGATGTCATGCACGGCCCGGCAGTCAGGGATAGTGGCAGCAGGAAACGGAAAACATACCTCATCGCCTTTATCGATGACGCCACCAGGGTGATCCCCTATGCAGCCTTTGCACATTCTGAAAGTACTGCCGCCTTCATGCCGGTTTTCAAGCAGGCGGTCATGCGCAGGGGAATCCCCCAGAGGCTGTTTGTGGATAATGGCTCTGCCTTTCGTTCCCAGCATCTCACCCTGGTCTGCGCAAAACTT
>JAGGSD010000421.1 GCA_021159265.1 Syntrophobacterales bacterium
CCTGTCTGCCGTGCAGGCGGCACAGGCAGGCGCAGACAGGCAACGCACAGGCAGGTTTGATCTTGAACGAAAATCTTTATAAACAGAGTTATTAATTGAGCTTCATGCGCAGTCTTAAGAGTGCGAACCACCTTTAACTCAACGATTACTTTTTCGTCTATAATCAAGTCAGCCTTAAATACTACCCGTGATTTCTTTGTGCTTCAACTTCTCTGTGTTAATATGTGCGAAGCTGTGGCCGGATAGTTGCCAGATTACCAATTAAAAATTTTATTAAGTCTCTGATCGGGGAAAGTCAAGTTTTTTGTTTTCCCACATGCCTTTCAATATGACGGCAGATTCCTCGCACAATTTTTACTTCCTTTGAATGAAGATGTATCCTTTGAAAAAACCTGCGAATACACATCATCCAGTATTCAGGATTTTCCGGATTGATAAATCCGACTTTGATAAATATCTTTCCAAGATGTTCGTACATTGCCTCTATCTCCGCCGATGTAGCCAGTCGCGGTGTGAATCTTTTAACGTGTCCTCTGGAAGCGACAAACATCTCATAACAACAGATCATTACGGCATGGGAAAGATTTACAGATTTAAATTGATCCGACGTTGGTATATTCACAAGCGTGTGGCAGTATTTTAATTCTTCATTTGTAAGCCCTCTGTCTTCCGGACCAAAAACAAGGGCAATGCTATTATTTCTTGATGTATTAACGAGCCGTATAGCCAATTCACGGGGCGAGATTGCCGGCTGCCGCACACTTTTGGTTCCCAGCCTCGCGGTTGTTCCAATAATATACTGAAAGTTTTCAAGCGCTTCCCGCAGGTTTTTAGAGTACCGGATATTGTCAATAATGTCCGCGGCAATATGGGTTGCCATCTGTTTCATCATGCCCATATCGGGCTTTTCGTAACAAACGACAGAGAGTCTTTCAATCCCCATATTTTTTAAACAGCGGGCAGTAGAACCTATATTGCCCGGGTATTTGGGGTTGACGAGAACGATTGTCACATTTTTTATATTTACTTTCTCTTTCATTTATGATTTTTCTTAAGACACTTATTATAAATTTCCTGTATTGTTATACTAAAATCAACCACTAAGCAAATCAACAATTAAATGGAAGATTTAAAAGATATATTAACCGGTGCATCACAGGAAATCGGCATCAACTTGGGAAATCGGGAAATAAATCTCTTTCAGGAGTATTATGAAGAGCTGATATTATGGAATAAAAAAATATCGCTGGTCTCAAGAAAATCTATCCTCGATATACCGATAAAACATTTTATAGATTCACTCACAGCATTGCCATTCATTGATGACAGAAAAACGAACCTGTTAGATATCGGGTCGGGCGCCGGATTCCCGGGAATACCTATAAAAATTGTAATGCATTCTTTAGGAGTCTTCCTCCTGGACTCATCCCGAAAAAAAACATCTTTTCTCAAGAATGTGGTACAAAAACTGAAACTTGGGAGAACATTTGTAATCAATGACCGGGTCGAAAAATTAATAGCAGAAGAAAATTACACAGGCGCTTTCGATACTATCATATCCAGAGCTGCTTTTAAACTTCCCCAATTAATTAAAACAGGGGCTCCTTTTTTATCTGAAAAAGGTGTTTTAATAGCAATGAAAGGAAAACAAATAAACGATGAAATAAAAGAAGCTGAAAAAATAGCGCAAAAGGTAAAACTTGTTTTCACCAGCCACCATGAGATAAAATTGCCCGTAACGGGAGATGCAAGAAAAATCTTAATATTTAAAAAATTATTGTAGTGTCGTGGCAAGCTTGCAATGCTGTACAAGCCTTCGTTATTGCGAGGCAAAATGCCGTGGTAATCTCTTGGATTATTCCA
>JAGGSD010000404.1 GCA_021159265.1 Syntrophobacterales bacterium
AAGGATCAAGGAAAAACCTTGAACCTTTGCGGCTTTGCCGCCTTAGGAAATGTGGAACAACTTCAAAATTGCTGGTCTGGCCTTGACCCTGCAGGGACGTTTTTATGGAACATAAAAAATCGATTATTTCCGGTGAAGTTGTTACGAATCACGAAGTTACAGAAGATCATTTTTTGATGTCTTTGACAGTGCCGGACAATTTTAAGGCGGCTTTGCCGGGTCAATTCATTATGGTCAGAGTAAAAGATATGGGAAACACGTTTCTGGCCAGGCCGTTCAGTATTTATTCAACGTATTCCGTTAAAAACAATACAGTTCTGGAGGTTCTTTATCGAGTTGTTGGAAAGGGAACCTTGAAGTTTTCCTGTCTGAAAAGGGGTGACAAACTGGACATCTTAGGACCGTTGGGGAACGGATTTGATATGCCGCCTGATTGTAAAAAAATAACTCTCGTTGCGGGAGGAATAGGTGTGGCGCCTCTTTCTTTCCTTGCCGAATATTACGGGCAACGATCAACTGATTCTACGGATGATAGGAAGGTAATATGTTACATAGGTGCTCGCACATCGGAATGGCTTGTTGGCGTAGAGAAGCTGGAAGAGGTGTGTTCCAGGGTAATAATAAGTACTGATGACGGCAGTCAAGGGCATCATGGCTACGTGACGGATCTTTTTAGAAAAGACATCAATCTTTACAGGCGTGACGGTTCGATGGTGTATTCTTGTGGCCCCTATCCCATGATGAAAAAGATAGCGGGAATATTGGAGGATTATCCCATTCCATGTCAGGTTTCAATAGAAGAGAGAATGGCCTGCGGTGTCGGCGCATGCCTCGGCTGTGCCGTGAGGGTAAAATCACGAGTGGGACATTCTCGATATATGAGAGTATGCACGGACGGCCCTGTTTTTGATATCGAACAAATAATCTGGGATTAATGTGAAAAATAACAACTTACCCACCATGAAAGTTCGTATAGGGGATATTGAACTCAAGAATCCCATTATGACAGCTTCCGGCACGTTTGGTTACGGTGAGGAATATTCCCCCTATGTGGATCTTAACAGGTTAGGCGCTTTAATCGTAAAGGGTTTATCGCTCGAACCGAGGGAAGGCAACCCGCCGCCCAGGATTATTGAAACAGCAGCAGGCATGCTGAATGCGGTGGGACTTGAAAATGTCGGTGTAAAGTCGTTTATCAAAGAGAAACTTCCTTTCTTGAGGCAATTTGATGTTCCCGTTATTGTTAACGTGTTTGGTGAGACTGTCGAAGAATACGTGAAAGTTGCCGGGCTTCTGAGCGATGTGGAGGGAATCGCAGGCCTTGAGATAAATATTTCATGTCCGAATGTAGCAAAAGGAGGCATTGAATTCGGCGCGAATCCGGATTTAGCGGGTGAGGTTACTCGCAACGTAAAAAGTGTTACCCATCTTCCTGTAATTGTCAAGTTAACCCCAAACGTTACGGATATAACCGAAATCGCAAAAAGTGTAGAAGAAGCCGGAGCCGATGCAATATCCCTTATTAACACATTAAAAGGAATGTCTCTGGATATAGGCCAAAGAGTTCCCCATTTAAGGAACATTACGGGAGGTTTGTCAGGACCGGCAATCAAACCGGTGGCTCTCAGGATGGTGTGGGAGGTAATAAAGCAAGTTTCCATACCTGTTATAGGAATCGGTGGCATTATGAATGCGGCAGATGCCCTTGAATTTCTTATTGTTGGCGCAAAGGCGGTTCAGATAGGAACAGCGAACTTTATCAATCCCAGCGCCACCATAGACATACTGGAAGGAATAAAACAATATATGGGGAAAAATGGAATTTCTGATATAAACGATTTAATAGGAACAATAATTGCTGA
>JAGGSD010000209.1 GCA_021159265.1 Syntrophobacterales bacterium
CTTGAAAGTCAAAAAACTCCCTCTCCCTTGATGGGAGAGGGTAGGGGTGAGGGTGAATACAGCGCTATTTCAAGTAGTTATGTCCCCCTCCCCTTTATCCCCTCCCACGAGGGGAGGGGAAATCTGACTTTTTACAGGTTCATCAAATTTAAGTAACTTGAAAGTTTCGAAATCGTTATGCCGAACCCCGTATCCGGCGCCGGGCAGGACCGATCCTGCATCCAGAACATATTGACTATACCAGATTCCGGTTTCACCGGAATGACGAAGAAGAGAACTTTTCGACCTTTTACGGGTGCATCACCTTTAACCTCTGAAAATATACTATCTTCACATGTATGAAATGTCAAACCAAAAGCTTGTTGACATGTGACTGCTCAGATAGGTACAGAAAAAATTGTGCATTTTGCCTTCTCGATGTTTTTGCAGTCTATCATTACCATTCGGGATTCCCGAGATCTCCGGATACCATGCTGTGATATCGGGAAAGAATTCGTTCTTCTTCCCAGACGACATCGCTCAAAAAATACTGCATCGCGCGCACTTTGGCGCCCTTTGCGTTCAGAGCAATCGGCTCGATGGACTTCCTCTCCAGTTGGCTCATCTGGCCTGTCATATGCTGATAAAAGTTCTCACGAGGTTCCTCTCGGGAAAAACAATCGGCAAACTGGGCATGAAACCCCTTTGCTTCGAAAGACAGTCCACAAAAGGTTTCCCCGTTGTCCATTCAGTCGTATCCATTTCTCCCCAAAATTTTTGTCTGGCAGCAGCAACTCAATCAAAAAATGGCAGATTTGGCAAGGCGGGCGAGGGAAACAAAGAGACCGGGACATTTGCTTTTTCTGATTATAATTTCTTTTGCTTAAGGTGTATTACATGCGGCAGGGCCGGTGCATGGCAAAGGGTATGATTTTCTTTTCACTATGATGCCGTAAAACGGCATAGCGGAGCTTTTTACGAGACTATCAATATTCCGAGGATTATTTTTTGAGCATAACGCAGAGATTGGGCGAAAAGACCTTAAATCAACAGAGTCATTAATTTTATGCGATAATGTCGAGCAATAATTCTCCAACCATTTTTTCAGCGATTTTATCTCCGCTTACATTATAAATTCCCTGTTCGAGTTGATTTTTCAAATCTTCAACCTTTCCCTCTCGAATATTAGGAAGTTTATCAATAGTCTCTTTTACCTGTTGAATATCCGTTGCCTTCGTAGAAAGACCCGCCTTTTCTTCTGGAATAATATTTTTACTGATCTCAATTGCCGGGTTCCTTGTTTTGGAAACCTTCATTTGTGATATCTTCTTTTTTTTTAATTTTATTTTGCCACTTTATCGACAAGTTTACAACAAAACTTTAATCCTTATAAACTACTTCACTGCAAAGTTTTTTACTTAGTTCCTTGATTGTAAAGTTCTTGCCTGTCTGCGCCTGCCTGTGCCGCCTGCACAGCAGACAGGCAGGCACGCAGACAGGCAAAATTGGCTTCGGCGTGAGCTCAGTCGAACGCTCAGCCGAATCGAATCAGCAAAAAACAGTGGTTGTCCATTGGACTTTTGACACAATGAAACATGTTGTAAAAACGCCGCTGGTCCCTGGCCCCTGTTTCCTGACCTCTGGCACCAACATATGTGCAAAAACGCAGTTGTTGAGGATAAAAAATCTAAAAATGAGAGGAGTGGACTATTTTTACTACTACACCTAACCCAGATAAACTGGAAATTCGAAATTCGAAGCACTAAATGCGAAACAAATCCGAATTTCTAATATTTAAATGTTCAAAACATCAACACCACAGAAGTGGCATTAACTCTATTGTAAAAAGTTTAACTCTTTCCCGTTTAGAT
>JAGGSD010000417.1 GCA_021159265.1 Syntrophobacterales bacterium
AACGCTTTTCTGGAGAAGAGAAAGCCTGAATTTACAGGGAAATAAAAGGGTGATGACCAGGATTACGAATACAGGAGGATAGTTATGAGTAGAGTTGGGATAATCGGAGTTGGCCAGAGCAAGTTTGTAAGAGCCTACCCCGGTTCCGTCAGAGAGCTGGTTTTTGAAGGATTTAAAGAGGCGATGAAAGATGCGCGGATATCAGCAAAAGATATCGACGCCTCCATAATTGCCTCCGCACCGGAATACGACAAACAGAGATCGCCCGCCGGTGTAATCGCCGAATACCTTGGACTTATTCCACAGCCGACATGCTATATCGAGACACTCTGTTCTTCGAGCAGCATGGCATTAAGGATGGCCTATTCCGAGATTAAAGCCGGTTTGCATGATGTAGTCGCAGTCATCGGTTTTCAGAAGATGTCGGAAATCTCCTCCATGGAGACCCAGGAGCGAATGGGCAGAGGCGCCGACATCCAGTGGGAGTCCCCCTTTGGAACGATGATGCCCGCCTATTACGCCATGTATGCCCAGGCCTACATGGCCGAACACGGTGTAACCCTGGATGATCTGGCCATGATCAGGGTCAAGGCCGCCGCCTACGGCCAGATGAATGAGAAAGCGGTTTACCGGAAGGCGGTAACCCTGGAAGATTTCAGTGACCCCGAAAGCCGCATGTCAGGCCCGATATCGGCTCCACTGAGGGTAGGCGACTGCTGCGCCAATGCGGATGGGAGTTCATGTATCATTGTGGCCAGTGAGGAAAAAGCGAAGGCCATGTGTGAAAAGCCCGTCTGGATTATGGGAGTGGGCGCTGCCTCTGAAACCGTAAATATGGCCGGCAGATCCGATCTCACTATCGGTCTGAAGGCGGGAATTGAAGCGGGGAAGGAAGCCTACAAAATGGCCGGTATTACGCCGGAAGATATTGATGTAGCCGAAGTTCATGACTGCTTCACCATCGCGGAAATGATGGCTTATGAAAATCTGGGATTTGCGCGGCCCGGTGAAGGGAAAGACTTGATCAGAAGCGGTGAGACATACAAAGAAGGGCATATACCGGTCAATGTTGACGGAGGGCTTCTCTCCAAGGGGCATCCCATCGGAGCCACCGGAGGTTCCCAGATCAGGACAATTGTACTCCAGTTAAGAGGCGAGGCTGGAGATATTCAGGTAAAGGATCCGGCCGTTGGTCTGGTTCACAACATCGGCGGCGTCGGTCTGTATGGAAATGTCACCATATTGGGGAGGTAAAAAAATGGCTGGAAAAGAACAGGATACACGATTTACGAAATTCGGAACGGTAAGCTTTACCGCCCTTACAAAGGTCAATGATTTTATAGATCACCTGGAGGGAGGAAAGATCACGGGTACAAAGTGCAGGCGCTGCGGCAGGACATACTTTCCTCCCAGAGCCGATTGTTACAACTGTTTAAATAGCGATATGGAGTGGTTTGAGGTAAGCGGCTCAGGAAAACTCCTCAGTTTCAGCATGCTGCAATATGCCCCTGTGGGATTTGAAGGCGATCTCCCCTACACGATTGCCCTCCTCGATTATGGCGATTATAAGGTATTCGGCCGCACAGACCCTTCCATTCCCTATGAGAAGCTATCGGTTGGCATGAAAATGAAAGCGGCAGTGACTAAACTGGACAATGAACAATTGACATATGTATTCCGGGAAGTATGATACCCCGGATCTTCAACGGGATACGACATCGAAGTTGCTTTCCGGCAAGAGACGTTTGCAAAACTTGCAAACATCTCAAAAAACAGATTTTTAAGGAGAAATGTGATGGATTTTGAATTATCTGAAGAGTTACAGATGCTGAAAGATATGGCCCGCAATT
>JAGGSD010000228.1 GCA_021159265.1 Syntrophobacterales bacterium
CCTTTTACCTTTTACCTCTACTTCACCACAAGCGCTTCCTCCGGACATTCGAAGACAGAGGTGTCGGCCGCTTTGATCATATCGGTCAGCATAAACGCGTTGGGCAGTACCTGGCTTATATAGTATCTTGCACTGGCAACCTTGCCCTTATAGTAGCTGCACTCATAATCACTCTCCGGCAGCTCTTCAAGCCTCTTCTTTGCAATCAGCGCCTGCTCCATCAAACACTCGGCAACCTGTACCTGAGAGCAGACAAAAAGCGCTTTCAGTGAATACAGGGGGATGAGATGCCTGTTCTCGTCAAGATTTGTATACCATGCACTGAATATATCCTTTACTTCTTCAATACAGCTGTATCCCCTTGAGAGCGCTTCCATCTCTCTTTCAAAACCTGAAACATCTTTATTCTTATCAATGAAGCCTTTGATCTCTGCCATCCAGTTGGCAAACGGAATACCTTCTTTCATCCTCATCTTGCGGCCTATGAGATCATTCGCGTGAATGTATGATGTCCCTTCCCAGATGGTGAGTATCTTCGAATCACGCATGTACTGTTCAACAGGATATTCCCTGGAATAACCCACTCCGCCAAGCACCTGTATCGCCTCCGCTATCAGATTCAGGCTGGCCTCGCTTCCATAAGCTTTAACCAGGGGTGTAAATACCTCTGCTATCTCACCATACTTTTTGGCCTTTTCTCTGTCGTTTGAGTTTGCCTGAATGTCGAGATAGTAAAAACCTTTAAAGGTCATTGCCCTGATCCCTTCCGTCCGGGCCTTCATATCGAGGAGCATCCTTCTCACGTCCTCATGTTTGATTATGGGGACTCTTTCGGCTTTGCGTTCACCAAAGGGACGGCCTTGAATACGCTCGGTGGCATACTGAGACGCAAAATAATAAGCTGCCGCCGCCTGAGTACTCGCATTGTGACCGGTGCCGATCCTCGATTCGTTCATCATGTGGAACATAATGGGAACACCTTTTGACCTGCCTTTTTCATCAGGGGGAGGGCCGAGCCTTATCCCATAGCATTCATCATTATCACCAAAATTTAGAAGCGCCGTGGCATGCGCCTGAAGTCCCATCTTGTGCTCAATTGAAACGGTCGTGACATCATTCGATTTACCGAGACTCCCGTCTTCATTAACCCATATCTTCGGAACAATGTAGCAGCCGATACCGGCGGAACCCGGGGCTCCGCCTTCAGGACGCGCAAGAACCATGTGAATCGTATTCTCACAGATCCCCGCATCGCCTCCTGTGATAAACATCTTTGTTCCCTTAATCTTGTAAATCCGCGGGTCATCGGTAGGGTATGCCCTGGTGATTGTATCCCCGACATCCGATCCAGCATTCGGCTCTGTAATGCACATGGTGCCCTGCCAGTCGCCGCTGAACATTTTGGGCAGGAAGATCTCTTTGTCCTTTTCCGTACCGAATCTTGTTATGAGATTAGCCGCTCCGCTTGTCAGTTTAATATAAGACAGCAAAGCCGGACAGGCAGCCTGGTTCATCTCAAAGATCGCTTTATAGATTATCAGGGGCATGCCGCCTTCCGTCTCTACACACTCGCTGCTTGAGCCCCAACCGTTTTCCTGCAAAAATCTAAAAGCTTCTCTGTATCCGGGCGGAGAGGTTACGATACCATCTTCGAATTTGGCTCCAATCTTGTCGCCTTCCGCATTTATCGGATTTACAACCTCACGAGCTACTTTGTACCCCTCGTTTAACAGCATGTCTATGTCTCCCATGCCGTAGTTCTCCTTAAACCGGTCACATCCGAGAACTTCCTCCGTCGGCAGCCACTCCTTCAAAATAAACTTCAAATCGCGTATGTCGTA
>JAGGSD010000282.1 GCA_021159265.1 Syntrophobacterales bacterium
CAAGGGAGAGGGAGTTTTTGGACTTTTTACAAAGCCATCAAGGTAGATAGGCTGAAGGGTTAGTAGGATAAGCCTCTCCAGGCCTTTAATCCTCATTGCTCATTACTCATTGCTCATCGCTCATCGCTCATTGCTCACTCACAGCGGAATATTCCCATGTTTTCTGGCCGGGAAACTTTTCTTCTTATCCTTCAGCAATTTCAAAGCGCGTATCAGGAGAGGTCTGGTCTCTTGCGGTCTGATGACAACATCCGCTATCATCCTTGACGCCCCGTAATAAGGAGTGCCGTATTTCTGCATATACTCCTCACGCTTTTTCTCCCGGACAGCCTCTGGATCCTCCGCCGCCTTGATCTCTTTCCCGTAAAGTATCTGTACCGCCCCTTCCGCCCCCATCAGCGCTATCTCCGCCGTAGGCCAGGCTAAGGTATAATCGGCGCCCATGGTTTTGGTGCCCATGGCGGTATAAGAACCCCCATAAGCCTTGCGTATCACAACACATATTTTAGGCACTGTAGCCTCCACATATCCATAAAGCATCTTTGCGCCATGCCTGATTATGCCCTTGTGCTCCTCTGCCACACCCGGCATATATCCCGGAACATCGACAAGGGTGATCAAAGGGACATTGTAACAATCGCAGGTCCTGAAAAATCTGGCCGCTTTATCAGATGCGTCGGAATCTATCGCCCCGGCATTCACCCTCGGGTTGTTGGCCACAATACCCACGGAATAACCGCCCAACCGGGCAAAACCTGTTATCATATTACGGGCAAATCCCGCCTTTACTTCAAAAAAATCACCATTGTCCACAACCATGCCGATTAATTTATGCATGTTAAACGGCCTTCTCGGGTTCTCAGGAATCATGTCTAAAAGGGCATCTTCAGAACGTTCGGGATCATCGCCGGTGTCAACTACCGGCGGATTTTCTAAATAATTCTGCGGGAGAAAACCAAGCAACTCTTTTGTCATTCGAAAAGCATCCGCTTCATCCTTGGCCACCAGATCACACACACCCGAAATCTCGCTCTGGGTTTTTGCGCCGCCAAGATCTTCCATGGTAACATCCTCGCCGGTTACGCGTTTGATAACCGCGGGACCGGTAATAAACATATTGCTCATCCCTTCTACCATGATGATAAAATCTGTCAGGGCGGGTGAATAAACTGAGCCGCCGGCGCAATTCCCCATAATAACCGATATCTGAGGAACCACCCCCGACGACTTGATGTTCTGGGCAAAGAAGTGGTCAAACCCATAGCTGCTCCCTTCCTGAATCCTTCCGCCTCCTCCATCCCACAAACCAACCACCGGCGCCTTCGCCTCCCTGGCCTCCGCCAACAACCGGTTCAGCTTTTCCTGAGTAGTGTGACCAAGAGAGCCACCGTAAACCGTAACATCCATGGCATAAATATACACCAGCCTGCCATTGACTTCACCAAAACCCGTTATCAAACCATCTCCATAGGGCCTGTAGTCATCCATGCCGAAATCACTGCACTGGTGCTGCGCGTACATGGCAGTCTCGACAAAAGTACCTTTATCGAAGAACATATCCACTCTCTCCCGAGCGGTAAACCTGCCGGAAGCATGCTGCTTTTCAACCCGTTCCCTTGTGCCCGGCATAAGCGCCATCCTTTCCATCTCGTCCAGTAACTTGAGTTTCTCTTGCATGGCCATGCGTTCTTCTCCTTTTACTTCCAGGTAACTTAAATTTGTAAAAGTGTTACAACTGGGTTCATATTACTTAATATTTATCAAAATAGTGGGATTGGGGGCGACTTCAGCCGCCCGGCAGGCTTCGGTGATACTTCGGCGTGAG
>JAGGSD010000003.1 GCA_021159265.1 Syntrophobacterales bacterium
CGGGGGTAGGGGCGACTTTAGTCGCCCGTCAGTCCGTCGAACGCTCAGTCGAACCGTGAAGGGAGGTTAAAACCTCCCCTACCCATACGGTAAAAACGCAGACTTGCCTGCCTGTGCGTTGCCTGTCTGCGCCTGCCTGTGCCGTCTGCACGGCAAACAGGCAGGCACGCAGACAGGCGTTTTTCGCGCAGATGTTGGTGTCAGGGATCGGCGGCGTTTTTACAACATGTCTCATCGTGCTAAAAGCCCAATGGGCGACCGTTGTCTTTTGCTGATCCGGTTCAACCGAGCTCACCGAAGTCCCGACACCTGATCCCTGATAACTTTGCGGCTTTGCCGCATTAGTTTACCAAATACACCTTTCACTCGAACCCCTGAATCCTTGACCACTTGAACCCTCTGGGATCAAACGTACTTAATATTTGAAGTCCGTGTACTTTAACGCCTTCCTGCCCACGTCTTCTCCTACCTGTTTAACCCACCAGTCGATTACCGGTCTCACCGCCTGTTGAAAGGCCCTGGCTTCTTCTTTCGTGGGATATATCGCCGTCATGCCTTTCTTTTCATAGAAAGGGATTACTTCTGTCTTTAACTGATCATCTCTTAAAATAGCGTCCGGGTTTGGACCAATATACCCCGGCTCCCAATCTCTGGCTACATCCGTAAGCGCTTTGCGCACATCTTCTGGCCAACTGTTCCATTTATCCCATAAGACATATACGGGAGTTGTCTGACAGCTCAATGTCATTACAAGCATATATTTACAAAACTCCTCGATCCCTCTGCCTTGAGCAGTCCAGGGATTCATCAGAGCTCCGTCGACTACACCTCTTTGAAGAGCCTGAGGAAGCTCGGCAGAGGGCATGGTCACCGGAGCGGCGCCCAATGCCTGGATCACCTTCGCCTCAACCTTGCCGGCGACCCTGATCTTCAGTCCCTTCATATCCGCCGGTTTCCGAACGAGCTTTGTCCTTGTCCAGAGAAACTCTGGAACCATTCCGGCAGTGGCCAGTTGATACAGGTTCTTCTTTTTTAAAATATCGTTCTGTAATTTAGCGAGCGGGCTGCCCATTTTCAATCCCTGAAAAGATGTATTGATATTTTTCCAAACAGGGAGTATTTGTACACCAATTATGGGATAAGTTCCCAGCAAATAGGCTCCCGTATGTAAAATCAAATCCGCCGTCCCAGCCTGAAGACCGGGAAGAAGTTGTTTTCCTTTCAGGAGTGTCCCACCCCAATATGCATTGATGTGTACTATCCCCTTGCAACGCTTATTGACCATATCAACAAACAGGCCCTGCCCCGGCCCTACATACGGATAGTTTGGTGGAATATATGAAGCTGCAGTTATCTGAAACTCTTTATTGTTCTGTGCCCCATGACTTACCGAAGGCATAATTACAAACGCCACGAGCAGGGCAAGGGCCAGCACTGAAAATCTGCCGGCTTTTTTTGAAATACTTTGAGTCCTCATTTCACTTCCTCCTTTTTCAATAACTGTTTAAAAAAACAATGCTATCCTGTGCTGTTCAGATCCGGTTGTATCAGATATGTCATGTATGCACAAGTTCAACGATAGACTTCATACTCTCAATTTTTTCAAGCGACAGGACGGTTTCCATCAACTCTTCTGCCCTTTGACTGCCAAGAACAGGATCACATAAATCCACAAATTTACTTTTTATTTTCACCTCCTTTACGCTAAGTTCAGGTATATCCTTTATGATGTCGGCAACCCCGGAATAAACCTTTCCCTTCTTCGTCTCCAGCTCAATGCGGGCTTCCAGAGACGCCAGGTTATCATCGACTTCAA
>JAGGSD010000128.1 GCA_021159265.1 Syntrophobacterales bacterium
ATCAGTAGGTTCGGGGTTCGACTCCCCGGCGGCTCACCAATAAAAACAAGGGGTTGCATTGATTTGCAACCCCTTGTTTTTGTAACTATTCAGCCACCGATCTGCACTGATCATCGCTGATTCTTTTTCTTTTATTATCATATACAAATCTTTTAAATTCCGGTTTTCTGCCGAAATTTAATAATAAGCCAACTTCAAAACTTTCAAGGAAGTCATTTTGATAAAAGTGGCTTAACACATTGTTATTATATGTAAAAGTTACTTTCCATTATAATGCCGCTAAACGGCATAATGGAGCTTCCAAGAATACTATCTGTAATTTCTTTGTGTTTTAACTTATCTGTGTTCATCTGTGCGAACCTTCCCGCCGTCCGGCAGGCGGGTCTGTGGCTGAATAATTACTTTCTTTTTTGATTAAAATTAATGTTTCTACTGATTAGTGTTTTTTTCGCCCAATCTCTGCGTGAGTAAGGTCGCTTTCGGGGGGATGTTTTTATGCAATTCTGAGATCAGAAACCACTCCGAGGTGGTCTGACATCGTATCCTCGAAAACATTGTATGTTGAAAATTCTAATTCTTCTGAAATCAAAATCCAGTCCAATCGTTTCCCCGTCTTTGGAAAGGTTTTCATATCTTTTGCTTCCGGTCGGTAGGCTTTCAGATTAAGTGTATTCATAAGTGTACCTAACGTCGATTTTTTATCCTTCCATTCACAGTTGAAATCTCCCATAATAATTAACGGTCTTTCTCGCTGTGTCAGCTTTTCGACCAATTTGTCGATCTGTTTTCTCCTGACGGACTTGCGGGCAAAATCTAAATGAAGCGATACGATATCAATTTTCATATCAGTGCCCGGCCAATTAATCGAACAAATAACAGCTCCCTTGGAAAATGTTGGCGGAGATGGCGCAAATGTTATAGAAACAGGGGTGTTCAAAGGCAAGTTGGACAATAGAGCCGTACCATAGTCAAGCTTTTTCCCCTTTACGTGTTCGCCCCTGACCGAATAGATATACTTTGCCTTCCGGGCAAGGTACTCAACATGATCAAAATTTCCACTCCATGCGGAAGGTCCGTCGGCTTCTTGTAGAGCAATAACATCCGGATTTCCCTGTTCTAAGACCGTAGCGATATCATTAAGGTTTGATTTAATTGATGTGTTTTTCTGAAATATTTGGTGTCTGCCGTCTTTTCTGCCGTGGGCGGCATTCAGTGTCATCACCTTCAGTGAATTACGTGAAAGAATATTTGATTTTTCTTTATCTATATCTGTCGTATCGGTTAACGTTATCGGTCTGGTCTCACGATCATCAAACATATCAGAAATCATGAAAAGCTTGACAATAACTCCTAAAGTCGTCAACGCAATGGTGACAAGACGACTTCTCTCTATGCATTTTACTGTAAATAACCTTGTCCGATTAGAAATTTTCTTAATCAATTTTAAAATATCTCCAGTTTCGAATATGATGCATATAGCACTTTCATTTTTTGGATGCCACTTATTTCTTTTAGTTACTTTCGTGGATAATGTTTCGCACATTCTGTGCCATACCGGAATTGTAATAAAAGAAGTGATTTCAGCAGGAAAGCTTAATTGAATAACCATTTATTAAGTTACGATATTGACGTATCGTTATTCCGATACTATCTCACAAAGCGCTCTTTTCGTTTGACTTATGGTGATTTGATATGGTTAATTACGAGTTCTTTTTTGTATATGTGCTGGAGCTTTTCTTTAATCTATGAATTTTGACAGTTTCGTAAAAAGTCGGATTTCCCCTCCCCTGGTGGGAGGGGATAAAGGGGAGGGGG
>JAGGSD010000032.1 GCA_021159265.1 Syntrophobacterales bacterium
AGATAACCACGATCATGATTGCAGGTGCGGGAGCCATGGGGTCGGGAATCGCGCAGGTTGCCGCCCAGGCGGGATATAATGTAATATTGAATGATGTTGCCGAAGAATTTGTTAAAAAGGGTATGGACAACATCTCCAGCAATTTAGACAGGCAGGTAAAAAAAGAAAAGATAACTATTGATGACAAGAAGGCCATAATAGACCGTGTTACTCCAAGCGCGAGTTTAGAAGACGGTAAAGATGCTGATTTTGTTCTTGAGGCCATTTTTGAAGACTTTGAAGTCAAGAAAAGCCTCTTTGAAAAGTTGGATACTATTTGCAAACCGGAGACAATATTTGCTTCAAACACCTCGTCAATTTCCATAACCAGGCTGGCCGCCTCCGTAAAGAGACCTGAAAAATTCATCGGCATGCACTTTTTCAACCCGGCGCCGGTCATGAAACTGGTGGAGATTATTCATGGATTAAAGACATCCGAAGAGACCGTTGCCATAACGGAACAGATAGCAGCCGGCATGGGAAAGACAAGCGTACGCGTAAAAGACGTTCCGGGATTTCTGGTAAACAGGATTAACAATGCCATGAGGAATGAGGCAAAGAATTGTCTGCTCGAAGGTGTCGCGACCATTGAAGACATAGATACCGCATTGAAACTTGGTTTAAGGCTTCCCCTGGGGCCATTTGAGCTGGAAGATTTTGTCGGGTTAGACGTAGCATTTAGTGTATCCAAAACTCTCTATGATGGATATAAGGATGTCAAATGGCGACCCAACAGAACATTAGAGCAACTGGCTGTCAGCGGAGATCTGGGAAGGAAGACCGGCAAAGGTTGGTATGATTACACCTCCGGGGAAAAGAAACCGAGAAAAGATATTAAATTTTAGGTAGCTGTTCACGGCTTGAAACCTGAAATTGGAAAGTAGAAATTGGGAAGAACAGTACAAAAGTATGAAGGCCCAATTTCCAATTTCTATTTTCTGATTTCAACGTTCAGTGAGTAAACGAGGAGAGTACACCATGGACACAGTCAAATTAGATATTCGTGACAGGATTGCCGTTATAACAATAAACCGGCCGGAAAAACGCAATGCCCTCAGTCTGGAGGTCCGGGAAGACCTCTATCAAAGATTGAAGGAAGTTGATTCCAGGGAAGATATCCGTGCGGCAATTATAACAGGCGCCGGAGAAGCCTTTGTGGCCGGCGCCGATATTGCTTCAATGAAAGACTATACCGTTGAAGATGCTCTGGAGGCATCCAGAAATGGCAGCCGCATCTTTTCATTCATTGAGAATATGAAGATTCCCGTGATTGCCGCCATAAACGGCTGGGCTTTGGGCGGCGGATGTGAGCTGGCCCTTGCGTGCGATATAAGGATTTGCAGTGATGATGCCAGGTTTGGCCAGACCGAAGTCAAGATCGGCATCATTCCCGGTTATGGGGCGAATATCAGGCTTCCCCGTCTTATAGGTGCAGGGAAGGCGAAGGAATTGATCTATACAGGCCGCATAATCGATGCCGCTGAGGCGGAAAGAATAGGACTGGTGAATTCCGTTGTTTCAAAAGAAGATCTTATGGACGAAGCGATAAAACTTGCAGGGAGAATCTCGAAGGGACCCGCATCCATAAATCTGGCGAAGCAGGCCATCAACAAGGCCTTTGATCTTGAGATGAATGATGCCTTGGAGTTTTCATCGAAACTGTATGGAGATGTGTATAATACACGTGATTCCAGGGAGGGTATAAACGCTTTTCTGGAGAAGAGAAAGCCTGAATTTACAGGGAAATAAAAGGGTGATG
>JAGGSD010000200.1 GCA_021159265.1 Syntrophobacterales bacterium
ACATTCGTAAAAAGTCCAAAAACTCCCTCTCCCTTGATGGGAGAGGGTAGGGGTGAGGGTGAATACAGCGCTATTTCAACTAGTTATGCCCCCTCCCCTTTATCCCCTCCCACGAGGGGAGGGGAAATCCGACTTTTTACAGGTCCCTCAATATTAGAAATTCGGATTTGTTTCGCATTTAGTGCTTCGAATTTCCAGTTTATCTGGGTTAGGATAGAAAACATATGCCTCCCAAGTAATCGGGGGACAGCGGTAAATCAGCAATGGGTTCACATTTATTTCTGCGCGCCAAAAAAAGAAAAAGATGACACCGTAAAAAATAAACAAATCTATTTTTAGTGATTTAAACTAAAGGAGGAGAAAATAATGCAAATTGATATGCACTACTATGGGACTTATGCAATGGCACGAGCAGCTGGTCTTAATCGCGATGCATCAATTATCATTGCAACAGCGGCTCAGTTTGTTGACGATAACGCCGATAAAGAGAGCATCAAATTTAAGGATGGCGCGCGTATCGATGTCGATGCAACAGCCCATCATGCTCTCGATATCAAGAATATTGACGAAGAAGATCAACGCCAAATTTGGGTTCCTTTCCACTTCCTTCCCGGCAATGAGGGTTCTTCTTATACCGAACGTCTTATTTGCCGTAAAAACAGTCGGATCGCGCGTGAAATGGTCGAACACAATCTCTTGCTGCTTAATGAACCCTATGCTTTACAGTTAATGGGTATTACCGCTCATGTTTATGCCGACACTTTCTCGCATTATGGTTTTTCCGGTATAAGTTCCAGAAAGAATAAAGTCGTTAACGACAGCTTTGATCTGGGAAAATTAGATCAGAAAACCGAGAGCTATATCCGCGATAAAGAGAAGAGATTTAAGGATAAATATCCCAAAGAGGGAGGTTTATTAGATAACATTAAATCATGGTTCGCCGAAGGACTTTCAGGAGCTTTGGGGCATGGCGCTGCTGTTACCTATCCGGACCGTCCGTATTTAGTGTGGAGCTTCGAATATGAAGAGACAAATCAAAGATGCGAGACACGCAATAATCCGCAAACCTTTTTAGAAGGATGTGAAGCTCTTCATGAACTATTCAGGAAGGTCGCAGAGGCAAGATCTGATCTCGCTGAAGAGAATTATAAAGATTTTTCATCCATTGAAGGAACGGTAAAAGAAATATTGCTGATTCAGAAAGACAAGAGTGGACGTATTGAGGCATGGAAGGAGGCCGCGCAAAGTGGCGATTTGTTCGCCACAGGCGCTGAATCAATTCCCCCGTATGATGAAAATGATTGGCTTAATCAACGTGACGACCTGAAAGATACGGAAGAATCAAGTATTGCTCTAAACTTACCTGTTTATCACTTTTATCAAGCAGCTTCCATACATCGCATATACGTATTACGCAATTTACTTCCTTCACATGGCTTGGTGGTCGCGTGAAACATACAATGAAGAATTTCGGGAACGACACACTCAATTGAAAACCTGCAAAAGATGTTTCAGGAAATTTGAGGAATCCGAAGTTGATATTATGGATGTCAGTCCCACGACAGATCTGGCGGATATCTTTCTCTGGGACATCGGCATTGAAGATATCAATGATCTTTGTCCCGAATGCAGAGAGAACTTAGTGCTGGGGGAATTCCGGGGGACAGGCTACTTATTAAAAATCTATAAGAGAGGATTACATACATACAACAAAAATTATTTTATTTGGTTCCTATGCGCAAGGACAAGATACAGGGGAAAGTGATATTGATATTGTGATCGTGTCAAAGG
>JAGGSD010000343.1 GCA_021159265.1 Syntrophobacterales bacterium
TTCGTGTTTTCGTGATAAAAATATATCTTGTTTGGTTCCGGCTTGTCCGGGTTAGGTAATATAAAGTGAAAGTAGATCGCAGATTATTTGTCAATTTTGATTGGGTATTGCTCATTCTGATATTATTGATCAGCTGTATCGGACTCTTGAATCTTTACAGCGCCGGTCACAACCTGACTTATATAAGCGGTAAGCCTCTTTACATAAAACAGGTGTATTGGATTTTGATTGGCCTTGTTTTAATGGTCGCCTCTGCAAGTATAGATTACCATTTCATAGTCAGGCATGGTTATGTCATTTATGTCATTTCATTGCTGTTACTTTTTTGGATTTTTGTGCATGGTAATATTGCTCACGGCTCACAGCGGTGGCTTGTCTTAAGCGGTTTTTCTTTCCAGCCTTCCGAATTGATGAAGTTAACTATTATTATTGCTTTAACAAAATATATTACTGAAAATAAAATTGATGATGGTTATCACATAAGAAATCTTATAATCCCTTTCGTTATTGTATGTGTTCCTTGTTTGTTGATATTGGAACAACCCGATCTTGGAACAGCCCTCTTTTTATTTATATTGTTTTTTTCTATTATTCTGTTTACTGGTATCAGCAGAAAAACATTTATTCTGTTTGCCATGAGCAGCGTTTTAATGATTCCACTATGCTGGTTTTTGATCAAAAATTATCAAAGAGAGAGAATTCTGACTTTTTTGAATCCCGAAAGAGATCCTCTTGGTTCCGGTTATCATATTATCCAGTCTATAATTGCTGTTGGATCTGGAGGTATCTGGGGAAAGGGGTTCTTGCAGGGAACGCAAACTCAGTTAAAATTTCTGCCTGAGCAGCAGACAGATTTTGTGTTTTCTGTTCTTGCTGAGGAATGGGGATTTTCAGGTGCGGTAATTCTGATGTTTTTGTTCCTTGCTCTCATATTGTGGGGTTTTAAAATTGCCCGTAATTCTAGGGACATGTCGGGAACCTTAATTGCCTTTGGTGTAACTGTGTTTGTTTTTTGGGGTGTATTTATCAATATAGGTATGGTACTTGGCATTCTTCCTGTTGTGGGTATTCCTCTTCCCTTTCTGAGCTATGGGGGCTCTTCAATGGTTATTTTAATGACCGGTATAGGATTACTGATGAATGTGAGTATGAGGAGATTTATGTTGCAACCGTAATTTTCAAGTCGCAGTCATTGGCAGGCATTCGACGGGCTTTCGGCGAGCTCAGACTTCGACGAACTCAGTCGAGTCGTCGAGTCGCTCAGCCAAAACGTGGATTGCTACAGCAAAATCTGGATTTAAGGAGGTTTTGGATGGCGGATAAGAAAACGAACAGTGATATTATTGCTTTTTTGGGGAAGGGTACAGAGTTTAGTGGAAAGTTGCTTTTAAAAGGTTCTGTCCGAATTGACGGTGCGTTCAAAGGAGAAATATTGGGGGCCGGAACACTAATTATTGGGGAAGGCGCTAATATTGAAGCTGATATTACTGTTGACAATTTATTGATCTTTGGCGAAGTGAAGGGCAACCTTGAAATCAGAGAAAGAGTAGAAATATGCTCCACAGGCAAGTTATTCGGTAATTTAAGAGCGCCCTGTTTCGTTGTACAGGAAGGTGCCACGTTCGATGGAGATTGCCGAATGGGAAGCAGGCCTGAGGAAAGTCCCACAGAAGAGGAAAAAGAGACTTAAAACGGACCAGGCAATGAGAATTACAGTTTCTGATAGGATTATACCCAACCCGGACAAGCCGGAAAAGCTCGAAGCTGAAAGCCTGCAGCCGTTCACGGCT
>JAGGSD010000131.1 GCA_021159265.1 Syntrophobacterales bacterium
CCAGGGAAATCATCTCAACAACAACAAAAGGCAGAGATCCGCGGATGATATCCCCCATGCTTATGTCTTCTGCAATGCTCTTAATGGCGTATAGGTTTAAACCCACAGGGGGCGTGATTACAGCCATGTTAAGATTTACCACAAGGATGATCCCCCACCATAGAGGATCATAACCCAGAGAAACTACTGTCGGCAGAACAATAGGAGTGGTAACCACAACCGCTGTGGCGCCATCCACAAACATGCCGAGAACCAGCAATACCAGATTTAACAGAATAAAAATCTGCCATCCTGTCAATCCGCTGTGAATAGTAAGCTCAGCCAACTGATCCGGAAGCTTGAGCATGGTCAGCAGCACACTGAACAGCACGCCGCAGGCAAAGATGATCATAATTGACGAAGTGACTCTGGTAGTATAAGTAAATACAAGTCTTATTTTTTCCCAGCCAAAGTTGCCATAAACAAAAACGGCTATAAGCAGAGCGCCTACGGAACCCATGGCGCCGGCTTCCGTAGGGGTGGCAACCCCTAAATAAATAGTGCCCAGCACTAAAAATATAAGAATCAGGGCCGGCCACAATCTTTTCAGAGAGGAAAATCTCTCTCCCCAGGTTACTGTCTCCTGGATACCCGGCGCCAGGGCAGGGTTTCGTTTTACCGCCAGCCACTCATAACCACACATCATACCGGCCAGGATAATACCCGGCATGATGCCGCCTACAAATAGTTTGCCCACGGACACATCTGCAATAGCGCCATACAAGATAAACAGCAGGCTGGGTGGTATGAGCATGGCCAGGGCGCCCGCGGCGGCGACTGTCCCTGCGGCAAAACCGGGATGATAACCCTGTTTTCTCATCTCGGGAATGGCAAAGGAACCGATGCTGGCGGCGGCGGCCAGGGACACACCGCACATGGCTCCGAACACCGCGCAGGCGACGGTGCTCGCCATGGCCAACCCCCCCCTGACACCCGAAAGCCATTTGTTTCCAGAGTTGTAAAGATCGGCGCCTATCCCGGAAAAGAAAAGGATCTGCCCCATTAGCAAAAAGAGGGGAACGGCCAGAAGCACAAAACCGTTTAAATGTGTAAACATTATCGCGGGCAGGCGAATCAAAGCATCAGGACCGCCCAATGAAACAATGCCTACAATACTTGCCGCTCCCAGAGACACAAAGATAGGAGAACCCATAAATATCAGGGCAAGCAATACGACAGCACAGATAATAATAACAGTGTTAGGTTCCATGTTCATCTACCCCCGTCGTTTTGTCTGATAATGAAGAAATATATTTGGGAATCTTAACCAGATATTGCAAACTGATCAAAAACATCCCTACAGGTATAATCATATAGGGAATCCATAGTGGAACCGCGAGCAATGTGCTGGATTGAAAATTGAAGCGATACTGGAAAATTGTATACCTCATGGCATACCAGGCAAGAATAAGACAAAAGAAAAGACCCACAAAAGCGTTGACAATCTCAAGCCAGCGCCTCTTTTCGGGAGAAACTTTCTTGATTACCAGATCCAGTGCAATATTGTGATCTCCTTTCAATATCCCTCCTAAAGGTATGAAGACTGCAAATATAAAGAGATAACAACAAACCTCTTCAGCCCAAATGGGCGGATTATTAAAGATGTACCTTGCGATTACTTCGTATGTAATAATAAGCAATAAAGCAGCATTGACAATGTCTCCCAGAAGATGACCGGTATCGCAACACCAGTCAATCGCCCTGCCGAAGCCACGCCCGAGTTTTAATAGAATGTTCATGTTTCC
>JAGGSD010000102.1 GCA_021159265.1 Syntrophobacterales bacterium
TGTCATATAATAACAATGTGTTAAGCCACTTTTATCAAAATGACTTCCTTGAAAGTCGTCATTCCGGTGAAAACCGGAGTCCAGATGGCCTGTAACTGTTTGAAAAGACTGGATTCCGACTTCCGCCAGAAACATAGAAAAGGCAATCCCAGACTTTCAGAAGGCCTGCGAGATGTGAGAGAAACAACAACCATAAAAAAACAAACCATTTTAATCTGGAAAGCAGAACCATGAAAACATCTCTATCAGAAGACTTTCGTATCTATCTTCAACCGACTAAATTTATAGATAGTGATTCGCCTGAAATAATTAAATTCGCAAGATCATCGGCAAAAGGTGCAAAGACTCAAGTCGAAAAAGCCGTGAAAATCTTCTATGCCGTGCGGGACTTGATTACTTATGATCCATACCATCTCAATCTCTCGCCGGATAAGTTCAGGGCGAGTGTTATTTTGGCTAAAAAATCCGGTTTTTGTGTAGAAAAGGCCGTTCTCCTTGCGGCTATGGCGCGTGTTCTCGAAATTCCCAGCCGTCTCAGATTCGCTGATGTCCGAAACCATTTAACTACAGAACAACTCAGGAAGTTTATGCAAACGGATCTGTTTGTTTTTCATGGTTATACGGAACTGTTTCTGAATAACAAATGGGTCAAAGCAACTCCAACTTTCAATCGTTCTCTTTGCGAGCGTTCCGGCATTCATCCAATTGCTTTTGATGGTATCCATGACTCTGTATTCCATGAATTTGACACAAAAGGGAAGAAACACATGGAATATATTCATGACCATGGCCATTATGCCGATCTGCCCTATGAGAAAATAATGACCGGATATAAAAAATACTACCCCATGTATTTCACAAAAAACAGATATGTGCCGACAGATAAATAACTTAAGAGAAAATTTGATTTTTATGTTGCAAGGGCAGGCCGAGCAACGCTTATGACTTGACATTTATACTTATATCATCCATATTCCTTCATGTGTAAGAAATTTCATACGGTACATAATTCAAGGTATTGTTAAACCAGGAGGCTTTTCATCATATCAGCAACCTTCCATAATTCTTAAGGAAATATGATATTTCAAAATGATCTCATCATCAGATGCCTTCGATGCGGGCAGAAGAATCGAATACATTCCGGTCATATCAGCGATAAGCCAATATGCGGCAGGTGCGGGGCGCCGCTTGATGAACTTATTGTGCGATGTTTAAACTGTGGAACTAAGAATCTCGTACCGGAAGAGCGTATCCACGACCGGCCGATATGCGGCAAGTGCGGCGCCCCACTTTATCAAGGTTTCGCGGTTGATATCTCCGACGACACATTCAGAAATGAAGTTATTTCATTCCCCGGCCCTGTTCTCATGTGTTGCTGGGCTTCATGGTGTGTCTCTTCTCGCATCGTGGTACCGATACTCGATCAACTTGCCCCCAAATACGCAGGGGGTGTAAAAATTGCGAAATTAAACATGGACAAAAACCACATTATCGTCTCGCAATACAAAATAAAAAAGACCCCGGCATTTCTCCTTTTCAGAAATGGGAAACTAGAGGATACGCTAACGGGAATCACTACCAGAGAAGAATTAGAAAAGCATATAAAGTTAATTTTGACAAACGCGTAAAAAGCTCCATTATGTCGTTTACGACACCATTGTCGTTGTCAAGTCTCGAGTGTCATTGCGAGCGAAGCGAAGCAATCTCATGCTGCTATGAGCTAACCTGGCATAATCCAAGAGATTGCCACGGCCTTCGGCCTCGCAATGACGA
>JAGGSD010000038.1 GCA_021159265.1 Syntrophobacterales bacterium
AAATCTTCGCCTTCCTTGAACTTGAACAAAATTGAACATTCTGCAAAGGTCTCGAATAGTTGCCTTTTTCCCCACTGTGGTCTGTCTGGATGTGTTTTTGCGTAGGCAGATTTTAAGAATTGACGGAGTCTAGGAAATGAAAAATATCTTGCCTCAAGAAGTGTTTCTCCATGAAGTAGTATTGCGGGATGGGATACAAAATGAGAAGACCATTATTCCTACGGAGGAAAAAATAAGACTTATCAACAAACTCATCGACTGTGGTTTAAGGCGAATTGAGGTATCTTCCTTTGTAAACCCCCGTTTTGTGCCGCAGATGGCCGATTCGGAAGACTTATGGAATAAAATAGAACGTAAAAAGGATGTTCTGTATTCGGCATTAATCTTAGGTGAAAAAAGTCTGGACAGAGCAATCCATTGTCATGTGCCCCATGTAGGAATTTTTCTCTCTTCAAGCGAAACCCACAGTCTAAAAAACAGCAATCGATCGGTTTCGGAAGCCAAAAAAGAGGCCATAGCATTAATTGAAAAGGCTAAATCCGCAGGCATGGATGTGCGTGCCGGTGTCATGAATGCCTTTGGATGTGCTTATGAGGGTAAAATTCCTATAGAAAAAGTGACTAATCTTATAAGTGATCTTGTTAGGGCCGAGCCTGATGAAATCTGTCTGGCTGATACGTCGGGGATGGCAAATCCAAGACAGATGAGAGAGGTATTGGAACAGGTCTGGGAAGTTGTGGGAGACAGGACAGTGTCGCTTCACCTTCACAATACACGGGGCCTTGGTCTGGCAAATGTATGGGAAGCTCTTCAGCATGGTATTCGCATATTTGACACCTCTATGGGTGGGCTTGGCGGATGTCCCTTTATTCCCGGGGCAAGAGGTAACATTGCGACAGAAGATACGGTATATATGCTTCATGAAATGGGAATAAAAGTGGGGATTGATCTGAACTGTCTGATCAATGAGAGTTTATGTTTTGAAAAGTTTATTGGCAGGGAATTTCCCGCCATGGTATCACATTTGTGATATCGTAACAAAACTGCACTATCAAAAGTGGGGTAGTGCCAAGTCTCGAGTGTCATTGCGAGTGAAACGAAGCAATCTCCTGCTGCCAGGAGCTGATAACTTGGCATAATCCAAGAAATTGCCACGGCTTTCGGCCTCGCAATGACAAAGGCTTGTGCGTCATTGCAAGCTTGCCACGGCAGTAGTGGCGTTTTAAGATTTTGCTTATTTAATGGGCCATTCCCCCCTTTCTTTAAGGACATCTCTGTACGCTTCAAGCGCCTCGTTAACTGCGGGCATTCCCGCATAGGTGGCCACTTGGAAAAAGATTTCAGCCAGTTTTCTGGGGTCGCAGCCCACATTCAGAGCCGCATTAATGTGGAGCTTTAGTTCACCTGTGGCACGTGTTGCCGCCATCATGGCACAGGCGACCATCTGTCTTTCGGGCAGTGTCAGGACGGTCCGGGAATAAAGATTGCCCGTAATGAATTTGGAGAAATCGTTGGCGAGATCCCTGTCGAATTCTTTCCACAGCAGATAGGGGGGAGCCATCTTGATCCCTTTGCTGAAGAGTTTATTTGCTGTTTTCCGGGTTCTTTTTTTTATTGTTTCATCACTCACGGTATAAACCTCCTTGTAATTCTTCACTTAAGTCATTCAAAAAGCAGGCGAGATTATCTTTGATGCTCTTGTAAAAAGCTCCATTATGCCGTTTAGCGGCATTATAATGGAAAGTAACTTTTAC
>JAGGSD010000054.1 GCA_021159265.1 Syntrophobacterales bacterium
TTGAATCGTGTAATTGTATTCTCTAAGGGAGCAAAAACGATTTCCCTTCCCATAATGTCATTCATTTGACGGATGCACCGGCAAAGACCGGCAAAAAGAATCTCTTTTTTGTTTCGTAAATGGACTATGGTCGGCACTTCAACATTAAACCATATAAAAGGAGAGGGTGATTCGGGTAAGATTCGAACGCAAAAGGCAAGAGGACTAAAATCTACCAGGATCCCTTTTATCAGAACGCCATTTTGGATTATCTCTGCCTCGATGTCACGGCAGATAAAACGGTCGGCTTTTCTTTGGCATAGATCATAGCTTGTATCAGGGAGTTGGATTGTCAGACCGAAGGAGTCCATCTTTTTTATTATGCCCGGTACCAGGATGATGGACTGTCCGTCTGCAATTATTAATTGTTGGAATTGATAATTTTCCAGATTTAAATTAGAAGCATCGCCCCTAATCCACCGGCAGGTGACCTCATCACCTAAACAGGGTTCCGGATAAGCTTTTATAAGGATTCTTTCTTCGTATTTTGGGTGGATAAAGCATACGAATAGATATTTCCTGATGAAGTGGATGTAATTTAATTTATTGACCAATTTATTTTTATCTACTGGATTTGCAGATTCAAGTTTATTGGTCAGATCCCGGTGTTTAAATAACCAGGGTGGGACAAGCGATTCTTCCGGTGGTATTTTTCTGATATTTTCAAGGTCAACATGAAGTAGGTTTTTCGATTGATTCATCCTGCTCATTTTCCCCTTATTTGTTTATGCAGAAACTATAAAATACTCTTTTTCTGTGAAAAAGCATGAACGGAAGGATCGGGGGGAAAAAATATGCAGCGGAGTTTTTGTTAAGACCCATTCTGTAGCCGTATAAATGCTTTATAACTAATGAAGCTTACTGGGTATTAGCGATCATGGGAAAATGTCTTTTCAATAGTGTGCAAAACAAAAGGACTTACATACTTTATGAGCCGGAATTTACAATTTCTTTCAGCTTGCGGGAACACTTATAGGTGACTACCTTGCGGCTATCCAGCATTAATTCTTCACCTGTTTGAGGGTTTCGTCCTTTTCTCGGGTTTTTTTGATTGACCAACCATTTTCCAAATCCTGAGATAAGGACGTCATTCCCATTTTCCAGCTCCTCTTTCATCAGCTCAAAAACTCTTTCAACAAGTCCCGTACACCTTTCCTTTGAAAAACCTGTATGGGTATGTAGCTTCTTTACAATTTCAGCTTTCGTGAGGGTCATAATTTAATTCCTTTCATAAAATATTTTTTCGGTGATCAATTAACCAATCATGCAGTTCTTATATCAATATGCCATAGGCATAGAAAAAACTTAACTGTAACTTACTAATATATATTGGTTAAGATTACTTGTTGTCAACATAAAAATTAATTATTGTTGATTTTTCCAACGATTTGTTATCTTGTTATAAGGGACTGGAAATAAATAAGTCATTGGAATTCGCGCTCTGATTCAGGTTAGGCGCTTAATTGTAAAGTTTGTGCCTGCCTGTGCCGCCTGCACGGCAGACAGGCAGGCACGCAGACAGGCAAAATTGGCAAAAGAATTAAAAACAATCACGAAACCACGAAAAAAAAGAAAGTGCGAAATTAAATTTTCTTTTTCGTGTTTTCGTGATAAAAATATATCTTGTTTGGTTCCGGCTTGTCCGGGTTAGGGATTATTTATATGGAATATTTGGTCGTTTTTATTGCCGGCG
>JAGGSD010000124.1 GCA_021159265.1 Syntrophobacterales bacterium
CTCAAAAAATAATCCTCGGAATATCAACTATATGCCTGCGGTTATTTTTTTCGCATGCCTTGATCTTGAACGAAAATCCTCATAAATCAACAGAGTCATCCATGTAATCTGCGAAATCTGTGGATTGCATTTTCTTTTTCGCGTTTTCGTACTTTGGTGATAAAAAAATATGCCAAACTAACCTGAGATAAAAATGGCTATTCCGGCATATTTTTTTCAGACAATGATAAAGAGATTATTCAAGTACAACCAATACCTGATTTGTATCTACTTTATCACCTTCTCCTACTTTTATTTCTTTAACGGTACCATCTGAAGGAGCAACAATGGGATTTTCCATTTTCATTGCTTCTAGAATGACCAGTTCATCGTCTGCGCTCACCTTATCTCCAACCTGCGCAATAACCTCTAAAATCGTTCCCGGCATGGGAGCTAACACCTCTGCCATTTATACATCCTCCTTCATCTTTATTTAACTTAACATTTTATTTACATATCTCAGGACTATGTAAAAAATCCTGCAACGCAACCGCATCAAAGTCTTTGATGCGCGATACCACCCCATTCAATGTTCGATAACCTATTACTTTATTCAAGGAAATGTCAAGATAAAATTAAGCGTGTGACAAAAATACTGGGGTTTTGACAGATCATTCCATTCATGCTAGACATAGGAAAATTTGTCACTAAAGAGTCAGAACTTGAAACAACACTGCGAATGGAATTTCGAGAAAATAATAGAAATAATCAATAAGTTAAGGTCTCCCGGCGGATGCATGTGGGACATGCGGCAGAACAAGAAAGATGTGGCAAAATATCTAATAGAAGAGGCCTACGAGGTCCTTGACGCGATTGATATGGGCACACCTGATGATCTGAAAGAAGAGCTTGGTGATCTTCTCTTTCAGATTCTTTTTTTGGCAAAAATCTCTGAGGAAACCGGTGAATTTGACATATATGACGTAATAAAAGAAATTTCAGTAAAGATGATCCGACGGCACCCACATGTTTTTGGCAACAAAAAGGTCAAAAATGTCGAGGAAATTAAATCTAACTGGGAAAATATAAAAAAATACAAGGAAGGTAAAATACACAAGGAGAGTTTCCTTCTTCAAAATATTCCGCGCTCCATGCCATCCCTCTTAACGGCAAAAAAGATTACTGAAAAAGCATCGAGAGCAGGTTTTGACTGGGAAAATACAGAAGGCGTTATTAAAAAGATTGAAGAGGAAATGCAAGAGCTTAAAGCGGCCATTCACAGCAAAAATGAAAAGCAGATAAAAGATGAAACAGGTGACATCTTTTTCACCCTGGTAAATTTATGCAGGTTTATCAACGTTGATCCTGAAGATGCGCTCAGATCCACCACAAACAAATTTATTAAGAGATTTTCTTATATCGAAAAGAAGCTGAAATATGAAGGCAAAGATCTTTCTGAAACCACTCTTACAGAAATGGATCGCCTCTGGGATCAATCTAAGAAAAACGAAACATAGCCGATGAATGCCGGTAACTTAAGAATACTCAACGGCGTTTTCTGTAACATTTTTTGCCACGAGGAAAACAAAGGACGCAAAGAGAAAAAAATGTTGTAATCGTTCAAGGGGTCAAGTGTTCAAGGTTCCATTCTTGTGCCCGGACTGCATTGGGGATGCGTATTTACGAGAAAAGCGTCAGCTTCGTCAGGCCTGAAACAAAATCT
>JAGGSD010000407.1 GCA_021159265.1 Syntrophobacterales bacterium
ATCAGGTCGGGAATGACAAAACGACAGAAATTCGGACTTTTTACGAGACCATCAATCAATTATGGTAAGTGCGTATTTTTTTGTTGTTCTTTGCATCTTTGGGTGAGAATTTTGGAAGTGGTCTGCATCAACATCGTTTCAACATGCTATTGGCAAGAATGACGGGACGTTGGACCAAATCAGATTTGTCTTGATAATTTTGTTATTGAGTTGTAAAACTTAAAAAAATATAGATGTTTGGGGGCAGGGAAGAATGTACTGGGAAAAAGAAATTGAAACAATGTCGCGAGAAAAACTTGAAGATCTTCAACTTTCAAGATTAAAGGAAAGTTTGAAAAGGGCATCGCGAGCTTTTTTTTATGATAAATCGTTTAAAAAAACCGGATTTAATCCGGACAAAATAAGTTCTCTAAGGGATATAGAAAATATTCCATTTACAACCAAAGATGATCTGAGAGAACATTGGCCTTATGGATTCCTGGCAGTTTCAAAAGATGAACTGGTCAGGATGCATTCTTCGTCAGGGACGACGGGCAGGGCAACGGTGATATTTCACACGGCCAATGATATTAATGAATGGACCAATCTTGTAGCACGTTCCATGTATATGACCGGCATGAGAAAGAGTGATGTTTTTCAGAACATGATGACCTATGGTCTTTTTACCGGTGGCCTTGGTTTTCATTATGGTGCGGAAAAGATAGGTGCATTGACGATACCGGCAGGCGCGGGGAACAGTAAACGTCAAATACAGCTCATGCAGGATTTTGGGACAACGACAATACATATCATACCAAGCTATGCGCTTCATCTTATTGTCGTTTTTGAGGAAATGGGAGTTGATCCTCGAAAGGATACAGATCTTCGGATTGCCTTTCTCGGCGCTGAACCTCACTCTGAAAAAACAAGAAAGAAAATAGAAGAGCTTTATGGCGTTAAGGCTTTCAATTCTTATGGTCTCTCGGAGATGAACGGACCCGGTGTGGCCTTCGAGTGTCAATTTCAGGGTGGACTTCATATATGGGAGGACAATTTTTTCGTCGAGATTATTGATCCGGACACGCTGAAACCTGTCCCCGATGGTGAGGAGGGAGAACTTGTTATGACCACTCTCTTGAGACAGGGAATGCCTGTATTGAGATACAGAACGCAGGATCTGACCAGGATAATTCCCGGGCCGTGCCCATGCGGCAGGACTCATAAAAGGATTGAAAGAATTAAAGGCCGGACAGATGACATGATGATTTTGAAAGGTGTCAATATCTTTCCGCTTCAAATAGAGAAAAAGCTGATGGAAATACCCGGTGTCGGCAGCAATTTCCTGATTATACTGGAAAGAGAAGGATTTAATGATGATATGCATATCAAGGTTGAGGTCCAGAAGGAATTCTTCACTGGGGATTTGAAGCAACTCGAAAAATTAAAACGTAAGGTTGTTGAAGAACTGAAGAGCGACATCCTTATTACACCAAAGGTGGAGCTTGTTGAACCTAACAGTCTCCCCAGTGGTGAGGGAAAGGCAATCAGGGTAATAGATAACAGAGAAGATTGATGGCTTTGTAAATTCCGACATGCCGTCACTGAATTGGAAATTTATTAGTCCGTTAATTGTAAAGTTCGTGCAAAATTGGCAAAAGAATTTAGTAAGCGTTCACTGAACGTCGAAATTAGAAAATAGAAATTGGAAATTTGGCCTCA
>JAGGSD010000241.1 GCA_021159265.1 Syntrophobacterales bacterium
TGCCCCCATCGGCCTTAAACATGCTTTGTAAAAGTTACTTTCCATTATAATGCCGTAAAACGGCATAATGGAGCTTTTTACGAGACCATCAAAATTAAGAATTCAAAATTATCTTGCCCCTTGAACCCTTAACCCATGGAACTCTCAGGGATCATACCTGATTAATTATAGACAACACACTTATTTTGCACTAACCCAGATAAACTGGAAATTCGAAATTCGAAGCACGTTCGAATTTAAGTTTAGCAAGAACTTATCAGTCATAAAGAAATTCTTTTGCCATTTTTGCAGGCAATTTACGATTAAGGGACTGAAAATAATCTACATATTTTTTGACTTCTTTTTTAGTATCAGCTATATTTGCCGATATAATAATTTATAATGATTTATTTTTCAACAAATGCTGAAAAATAAACCTTTATACGGATAATGGAATAAACTCTTTTGCCCCGTAAGAAAATATCCGATCGAAATGTTTGCGTTATGAAACCTGAAAAATTATTTCTAAAAAGAGTCCACTTATTTCAATCCCTCAGCGATGAAGACATTGAGCGCCTTGCCGCCTCATTAAGATACCGCCACCTGAAGAAAGGGGAAACTCTTTTCCGTAAGGGAGACGAGGGAAACTCTCTTTATATCGTAAGATCGGGAAGCATCAGAATCGTGCTCCCCTCTGAAACGGGTGAGGAGGTTTCACCGGCAATTCTTTCTGAAGGGACTTTCTTCGGCGAAATGGCCCTTCTCGATGGAATGCCACGTTCGGCTGATGCTGTGGCGCTTGAAGCATCCGAGGTATTTGCCCTGAATCGAAGAGATTTCCTCTCATTCCTGTTGAATAATGAAAATGCAATACAATCTATCTTCTCTTTCCTGTCCATGCGCCTGCGCAAGACAGATGATCTTCTGGAAGATGTGTGCTTTTTTAACATCTCTACCAGACTTGCCAGAAGACTTGTTGAACTGGCGGCAAGCTATGGGCGCCAAAAAGAAGGAGAGGACATCATACAGATTGATTTGCGCCTGACCCAGAAGGACCTTGCAAGTATGGTTGGTGTTACCAGAGAAAGCATCAATAAGGAAATGAAGGTCTTACGCGAAAGAAACTTAATCAGCACCAGGGAAAACATGATTCAGATACTCAATTTGACACGTCTTAAGAGACGTGCCCGTTTATAAAATTATGTTACCTGTTTCACTATAAAAGTATGAACTCTTTCATTGCGTTGTAACGTAAACACATAGTATACGATTTTCAAACCCTTTTTTCCGCTTAATAAAATAATAGAGATTGATGTGTTTGTAAAAAGCTCCGCTATGTTGACCTGTCTGCGCCTGCCTGTGCCGCCTGCACGGCAGACAGGTGCGGGCATGCACAGGCAGGCGCGTCGGCATTATAATGGAAAGTAACTTGTTTAAGTCATTCCCGCATCACCTTTGTCATTCCCGCGGAAGCGGGAATCCAGAGGGAAATGAACAAAATACTGGATTCCCGATCAAGTCGGGAATGACAAGTTACCTGGAAGTCAGATTCCCCTCCCCTAGCAGGAGGGGATAAAGGGGAGGGAGGACATAACTACTTGAAATAGCGGTGTCCTCAGCCCTACCCTCTACCATCAAGCGAGAGGGAGTTCTTGGACTTTCAAGTAACTCGTTTGGGCGAATTTAATATAACTTGTTGATTTCACTG
>JAGGSD010000052.1 GCA_021159265.1 Syntrophobacterales bacterium
CGCAAGCCAGATTCAGAAAATGATAGTCGGAAGGACTCTGGAAAAAATGTATTGAGACGAACGCATTGCTTAATTGTATCGTCCTTCATGATCATCCCGGATATATTAGCCCTACAACGTCACTTAACATTTTAGGTGTCATTTCGAGGAGCGAAGCGACGAGAAATCTTATTATGAAACAGATAGTTAAAGATTTCTCCCTTCGATCGAAATGATAAGTGTCGTTGTAGGGCTAATTAATTTCTACACTTTGCGCCTTTGTGGTTGAGTAGTTACGAAAAAGTTTCAATATTTTGGGGTAGAAACGGTTACCTTTATATTTTGCGTGACAAAATTGCCAAAAAGTTGTATGTGCAGAAAGTGAGCAATTGCCAAAGAGGGCCGAAAAATGTGTTGCTTTAATTTTAAACTTTTCAAAGGAGATAAAAATGGATTTTGAATTGACTGAAGAGCAAAGGATGTTGAAGGACATGGCTTACAAGTTTGCGCAGGCTGAGTTTCCCGATGTATCACATGAGTGTGATGAACATGAAAAGTACACGCCTGAAATCCGGAAGAAAGCGGCCGAAAATGGACTTGTGGGGGCCTGGGTGCCGGAAGAGTATGGCGGAGCGGGAGTCGGGATTTTAGGTAATGCCATGGTTACTGAAGAACTGTCCAGGGTGGATGCAGGCATAGGTTTGAACATTGTCGCCGCCACGTTTGGCTCTGAGGCGATAAATGATTATGGAACGGAAGAACAGAAGAAAGAGTATCTTACGCCTGTTTGCAGGGGTGAGCAGGTCAGCGCCGGCGCGTTTACGGAGCCGAATGCCGGCACGGATGTGGCCGGTTATCAGACGAGGGCTGTGAAGGATGGCAGTGATTATGTTATTAACGGGAACAAGATGTTTATTACAAACGGGACTGTTTGTGATTTTATGGTAGTTCAGGCTATCACGAATCCGGAGAATAAGAAGCATGCCAGTTTCAGCATGATCGTTGTCCCTGCCGATGCGAAGGGAGTTACGAGGACCAAGATTCATGGCAAGCTTGGGATAAGGGCGAGCGACACGGCGGAGATTGCTCTCGAGGATGTGAGGGTTCCCCAGGAGAATCTGGTAGGCAAGGAAGGCAGAGGCTTTTATCAGTTGATGCACTTTTTTGATACAACGAGGGTAATGGTAGCCGGTCAGGCAGTGGGTATATCTCAGGGGTGTCTGGATACGGTTATCAAATATGCTAAGGAAAGAACGGCTTTTGGGGCTCCCATAGGCAGTTTTCAATTGACGCAGGCCAAACTGACCGAGATGGCGGTCAGGATAGAGGCATTGAGGAACATGGTTTACAAGGCCGGCTGGTTGATTGATGAGGGGCGGCCGGACTACCATCTTGCCGCGATGGCCAAATATTATGGCGGTCAGACTGCGGTCTATTGCGCCAATGCCGCCGTTGAGATTCACGGGGGTTATGGTTACATAGATGAGTATGATGTCCAGAAGTGGTATCGTGACGCCAAAATACTTGAACTCTATGAAGGCACCAAGGAAGCGGAAATCATGACCATCGGCAGGGTGTTAATGTCCAGGTAATAACTTTTCATGTGTATGTAAAAATTGATGCATTCGTAAAAAGTCCAAAAATTCCCTCTCCCTTGATGGGAGAGGGTAGGGGTGAGGGTGAATACAGCGCTATTTCA
>JAGGSD010000020.1 GCA_021159265.1 Syntrophobacterales bacterium
GTGTATCTGGATAGTGTCCAGTGAAATCAACAAGTTATATTAAATTCGCCCAAATGAGTTACTTGAAAGAGAAAAATATTTGACAGGGCGTGGATTTTATGGGACTTATCCAAAATAAGCTAACAAAATTGCAAACATCCCGTAAATCGCTGGGCGTGGTTCGATGCTGGCTTGACATGACATAAAAGGAGGATGATCTAATGAATGCATCGAAAGGTGAACAATATGTGATAAACGAAAAAGGTAATGCCACTGCTGTTATTCTTCCCATAGAAACCTATAAGAAGATCCTTGCCATTCTTGAAGAAGTTGAAGGCCGTAAGGAAACGAAAATTCTTTCTCAGTCAGTTGAATTTAAAAAATTGATCAAAAAGGGATTAGAGGACATCAAGTCAGATAGAATCAAACCATGGAAGGAAATATGGGATGAATTATAAAGTCTATTTGACCGAAACCTTCCAGAAGTCAGTGAAAATACTGAAAAAGAAATATCGTATGTCAAGGGCTGACCCCTTTTCTTCCGTTAATTCAAAATTAAGAATTAAGAATTAATAATTGCCCCTATCCCCGCCCCAAAAGTATTACAAAATAAATCCATCAAAGATGAATCCCGTGTGGGAAGGTAGATCTGAAGCAATTCAATGGTTAGGCTGACCAAAACCCCAAGGATAATAGCAACTATATAAGCGTAACGCTGGTTCCATTGTCGTGTCCTGATCAACCAGAGCGTGAGGAAAAAACCGAAAGGAATAAACCCGACGACATTAATGATTGCATCTTTGATAAATGAAGTTTTAGTCATTTGAGAAACATCCGGTGGTACAAGGATTTTTTTCTCAAATTGAAGACGGTGGGGAATCGAAAGAGAATTTGATGCTCCTGAACTGTTATGTGCCCATGTCCCGGATCTTTCATTAAAAGCATATAGCGCAATTGCACCTTCCTGGATAGGGGGAGGCGAGTTGTCGCTTTTCGTCCACTGCTGAAAGTGATGAAGCGCCTGAGTCTCAGAGAGGGAGCTATCATAAACTGCCAGTCCGAAAAGATCGCCTGCCCAAGAATGTTTCGCGTCCGCAGAATTACCTGTCAGTAAGGTCTGACCTGAAATGGATTTGCTAGCCGGAATCAGCCGAGCTTTGGGAAAACGTTTTACCAGTTTTCCCTCCAGATAGATAGCTGTTCCGTTTTTCCCTGATGTTATGGTGACAAACTGGCTTTTGCCTCTGATCAATGCCTTACTTACGCCGATTTCCCTGTATCTTTTTTGAACACCACAATCTAAAACCCGTGTGAATATAAGCAGATACGATTTCCACTGGTCAATAAATAACGTTTCTTTCTTTGTGTCATCGCTGAATGATAAAATACGGGATCTGCCACTTTTTGGCTCAACTGCGGGTCGGAGCCATATCTCAATGCTGACCGCTCCTTTTTCAGCAAGATCTTGATGTGGAGATGCAAGCGGATTGGGAGTAAAAGAGATACCGCCTGCTGAAGACCGCGGGGCGATTCCATTGCCGTGAAAATGAAGGCCGTTCCCGTCCTTCAGCCACCAGACTTCGTTTGCAGGGGAAAAATCCAAGGGCCACAGCCCTATAAACAACAGTCCAATGAATATGACCAGGCAAACGGAGGCAAGAACTTTGTCAAAGTATGTCATTTAATTTATTG
>JAGGSD010000206.1 GCA_021159265.1 Syntrophobacterales bacterium
ATTTCAAGTAGTTATGTCCCCCTCCCCTTTATCCCCTCCCACCAGGGGAGGGGATATCCGACTTTTTACGAATGCATCAACAATGGGTTTAGCCTTAATTTAAAATTTTGCGGCTTGGCCGCTTTGGTAATATAACCTTTCAATAACGTATCAAAGACATACTGAAGAAGTCTAGAGTCACATCAGGATTGCAAAAACCTTATCATCAAAGGAATAGCAATAAAAGTACCGATACTGCTTCCGAGATTAACGAAAACAACAAGCAGTAAAATACGTGTAATCTTATTATGCCAGAACCCGCGAACCGTAGAAATATCCCCCCTTAAATCAATAAAGTCTTTTACCTGGGGCTTTCTTATACTTACTTCTACAAGACCGGCAACCCAGCCGGCCGCTACCATGGGATTCAGGGATGTCAGCGGTGCGGCTGCCACCGAAGCGGCTATCGTAATCGGATGGGCAAGAACAAGAAGGGCTCCGAGACCCGCAAGTATACCGTTTACCGAAACCCACCATTTAATCATATTGAGGCTGGCCTCGGCGCCGGAATGGAAAAACCCTGTAATAATAAGGCCGATGACGGCAAGGGAAATTCCCCAAGCCAGCACTTTGCCCAATATACCTTTAGGGGGGATTTTGGTTATGTCGAAAAGATCAATTTCCCTGCCAAGATGTTTAAGAGTCCCTGGAACATGACCGGCACCGACAACGGCAACAATTTTGGAGCCCGGAGCATGAGTAATAGAATGAGCCAGATACTCATCTCTTTCGTCAATCAACGTCATTTTAACCTCTGGCGCTTTTTTTCCAAATGTTTTCAAAGCAAGCTCCAGGGCGTCGTGCTCTTTGAGTTCTTCTATTTCTTTTTCAGTTATTTCGTCTGTGGAGAAAATCGAAAGGAAAATTTCAACGAGGATCTTGATTTTACTGAAAAACCTCATCAAACGCCAGGTTCGGGACATGGTAACGCGGATATCACGATCGGCAAGAACAACTTCAGCCCCTGTTTCCTCTGCTTTATTTATGGCGCGCAACATCTCTTCTCCAGGGGTGATACCGAATTTATCCGCGAGCCTTTTTTGAAATGAAGCCATGAGCAACTGTGCCAGTAGCTGGAAGGTACGCTTTTCCTTGATTACTTTAAAGATATCAGTTTTTTCCCAGTTTTCCTTTTGCTTAATTGCTTCGTACCGGGATTTGCATAATTCTATGCATACCGTATCCGGCTTTTCTTCTTCAATGACCTGTTCGACGAGATCCGCACTTTCCCTGGAGATGTGCGCGGTGCCGATAAGAATAACTTCTCTGTCATCAATGTTTATATGGTGAATGTTTTTTCTTTTCATTGTATATAGTCAAACTCAAAACGGGATATGAAAACTAACAGCATTTGCCTGGATTGTAAAGTAAAATGAAAATCCGGGGCAGAAGTCTTTCTGCGCATATTTACACATGCATTGACAAATGCTGTAAGCAGAAAAATTGATGGACTCGTAAAAAGTCTGAAAAACACTCTTTTGTCATTCTGAGCGATAGCAAAGAATCTGATATCATTGAGATTCTTCGTCGCGCCGCTTCTCAGAATGACACGGCGTGGACTTTCAAGTAACTCGTTTGGGCGAATTTAATATAACTTGTTGATTTCATTGGA
>JAGGSD010000242.1 GCA_021159265.1 Syntrophobacterales bacterium
CAAGGGAGAGGGAGTTTTTTGGACTTTTTACGAAACTGTCAAGGTATTGCTTTAACAAAAGAAAATGTGAAGGCAGCTTGATAGTAAAAGTTTGTTGTAGATCCCTTATTGTCCAATTCAGTGTACATCAAATGTTTTTTTAGTTTACAAAGACGATCAGTGGAGGTTGATACGATGAAAGATTTGGTTAAGTACATGGCTCAAGCTTTAGTAGATAATCCTGATGAAGTTGACGTTGCCGAGGTGATAGGAGAACAGACTTCCGTAATTGAGCTGCGGGTTGCGAAGGAAGACTTGGGAAAGGTTATTGGAAAACAGGGTAAAACAGCAAAGGCAATGCGAACAATTCTGAGCGCCGCATCATCAAAGATTCATAAAAGATCGGTTCTGGAGATTATTGAATAATTGAAAGACCTTCTTGAAATAGGAAGGATCAGTAAATCTGTTGGTGTTAATGGCCGCATGAAAGCCGTTTCATATATTGAATCACCCGAAGCGCTCAAACCTTTTAAAAATGTTTATATAACATGCAAAGACCGGGGCCCCGATCTTTACAAAGTTAGATATATCAACTTCACCAAAAAGAGTTTTTCTTTTGAATTCGAAGGTGTGAACGACATTGACGCTGCCAGGTCATTCGTCGGGTGCCGGGTGTTCATTCCTTCTGACAGACTCCGGAAATTACCGGAGGGTGAATATTACTGGCGAGATATTATAGGACTTGAAGTTTTCACAGAAGATAACCAAAAGCTCGGAAAGATCAAAAAAATTTTCCAGGCAGGAAACAATAATGTTTATGTCTGCACCGGGGGAGAGAGGGAAATCCTTCTTCCGGATATTGAAGACGTAATAAAACAAATAGACCTCGAAAAAGGAATCATGATTGTCGAGTTGCTTGAGGGGCTTTAAAGAAGGATGATCAGGTTTGATATACTGTCCGTTTTCCCCGAGATGTTTCAAACCCCCTTTGGCTGCAGTCTTATAAAAAAGGCCATTGACAAACAATTAATCGAAATCCATCTCCATGATATCCGCAGTTATACTATGGATAAGCACCGCACGACCGATGATTATCCTTACGGCGGCGGCAGCGGCATGGTGATGAAGGTTGAGCCTGTCGCAAGAGCACTTGATGACATCGTCCCCAAGGGAAATAACGCGCATGTTGTCCTCATGACGCCACAGGGTGAAACCTTCAAACAGAAAATTGTGGAAGAACTATCCCGGTATTCTCAAATCATTCTTATCTGCGGTCATTACGAAGGAGTGGATGAAAGGATAAGGAAACATCTTGTTGACAGAGAGATTTCCATCGGTGATTACATCCTTACAGGAGGAGAATTGCCGGCAATGGTTGTAGTGGATGCCGTATCGCGCCTTGTTCCGAAAGTCTTGGGAAATAGAGAATCAGCCCTGTTTGATTCTTTTTCGACCGGTCTTTTGGAAGGCCCCCAATATACACGTCCGCAGAAATACCGTAGCTGGGGGGTTCCTGATGTGATTCTTTCAGGTGATCACAAGAAAATTAATGAATGGAGACGCAAGACATCCCTCAAAAGGACCCTGATGAGAAGACCGGATTTACTGGCAAAGGCAAACCTGTCGGAAGAAGATATAAAAATTCTTGAAGACGAAGATTAAA
>JAGGSD010000195.1 GCA_021159265.1 Syntrophobacterales bacterium
ATAAATGAAACCGAATGAGATCGAGCAGGAAAGTTTTCGTATCATTGAAAGCGAGGCAGGAGATCACGGGTTTCCGCCTGATCAATGGGTCATTGTCCGGCGAATGATCCATACCACGGCAGATTTTGACTATCTGTCATCGGTCAGGTTTCATCCCGATGCGATCGCATCCGGAATTAATGCCATCAAATCCGGGTGTAAAATCATAGCAGACATACAAATGGTAAGGACCGGTATCAATAAAAAGCTGTTGAATCCTTTCGGTTGTGAGGTTCATTGTTTTATAAATGATCCTGAAACCGTTTCCATGGCCGAAAGAAATCAAAGAACACGGTCTGAGAGCGCCGTGGAACTGGCAGCCGATATGACGAAAGGTGGAATATACGTTATTGGAAATGCGCCAACGGCTCTGCTGCGTCTTCTTGACCTCGTGGAAGAGGGGAAGGCCCGGCCGGCACTGATCATCGGTTTTCCTGTAGGGTTTGTCAATGCCGCCGAATCCAAAGAGAGGCTCTTAAATTCAAAATGCCCTTACATAACGAATTGTGGTCGCAAGGGGGGATCTTCGACCGCTGTCAGCGCCATAAATGCCCTGGCTCATCTCGCAGGGGTCAGGTCTTGACTCTTGACATTCTCAATCACCCAAGAGTTTCGGGATACCCCGGCAGGAATGTCAAGAGTCAAGGCCTGACCCCTATTAAAAGGAGATAAATAGATGAAGAAAATATATCTTATTGGAATTGGGCCTGGCAATCCTGATTATCTTACTGTCAAGGCGATAAACACAATGAAAAAAGTAGATGTATTTTTCCTTCTTGAAAAGAGGGGACAGAGGGGACGTGAGGATCTCGTAAAGATAAGGAAGGAGATATTAGAAAAATATCTGGATGGAGGGACATACAGGGTTGTGACCGCGGGAATTTCTGAGCGTAAAAAAAACGGTAAGTTGTATAAGGAAGAGGTTAAGACATGGCGTCAGCAAAAAGCAGAAGTTATTACTGAATTGATTAAAAGCAAGATGAAAGATGGTGAAAGCGGTGCCTTTCTTGTCTGGGGTGATCCGTCGCTATATGACGGATATATAGAAATTCTACAGCATATCCTTAAAGAAGGAGCAGTAAATTTTGAGTATGAGGTGATAGCAGGGATAACCAGCGTTCAGATATTAGCAGAAAAGCATAAAATCCCTTTAAACCGTATAGGAGAGACTATCGTAATTACAACGGGCAGAAAACTGAAAGCATACTCACCTGCTGAGGTTAAAAATGTTGCCGTATTGTTAGATTCTTATTCTACCTTCAAGCATTTTAAGGATACGGATATTGACATCTATTGGGGCGGATATCTGGGGACTGATGATGAAATCCTGCTTTCAGGAAAGCTAAAAAATATAATCGAGGATCTTAAAAAGATAAGAAAAGAAGCTAAAAAGAAAAAAGGCTGGCTTATGGATACATATATTTTGAGGAAGCCGGAAGGTTCAGAAAGTAGTGAATAAACTCTATGCCTCCGGGGAGGACAGTTGTAATGAACCCTGTACATGTAGTCGGCATCGGTCTCTCACCTGAGGACCTCACGGAGAAACATATAGAAATTATCAATAAGGCCGAGGTTCT
>JAGGSD010000392.1 GCA_021159265.1 Syntrophobacterales bacterium
TGTTGTTTCCCACATAATATCACCGGATCTTTCCCACAATAAAATACCATGCTTTCGGGGCCGTTTTGCTTATTAATCCACCTTTATAATATTATGGGCACCACTTGGGGCTCTGCCCCAAACCCCGGGGTTTTTTGAGGCATAATGAGGACAAAGAATATGCAAAAAAAGGGGGGGGAGCCGTAAGACTCCCCCAAGGCGATATTCTCCGCCCTCATTCCGGTTATCCCTTGGTGAGTTGCTCCCCAGCAGAGCTCACCTCCGTTTCACCGGAACCTTATGAAAAAATGGTTATCCCATTTCCTCTACTGCTGTCATTATGTGCTCACCGGTTATAGATTGTGCATTTTCCATAGCTGCAATATTAAGGGCGAGATGAGCAAGCAGGTTCACTTTCCGTGGCAGGCCGTTGGTGGCCTGGAATATGGCTTCAATGGCCTGCGGACTGAAGAGCTCCATTTCGGTTCCGGCCAACCGCAGCCTGTGCTGGAGATACTCAGGCAGTTCATGTTTTGTAAGGCCTGAGATGTGATACCGCACCACCAGCCGCTGGGCCAGTGGTTCATGAACCGACATCGCAAGCCGTCTTCTGAGCTCAGCCTGCCCCACAAAGAGCATGCAAAGCCTGTTCTGCGAGTCCATCTCATAGTTGGTCAAAAGCCTCAGGTTTTCAAGGACTTCATTCCTGAGATACTGGGCCTCATCAATAATGAGCGCCGGCCTGATCTTTGATTCCAGGCAGAGCCGGTTCACCTCCTGCTGAATGGAACGGTAGAGAGCGGCCAGGCTGCGCTCAGTGCTCAGGCCCATTTCCCAGGCGATTGATTTGTATATGTCAGCAACAGTGCCTGTGGTCAGGGAGACATAAAAGACCTTGTACAGACCGGCATGAAGAGACGATGCCACTTTTCTGCAGATGCAGGTCTTGCCGCTGCCCACCTCACCGGTAACAAGCCCAATGCCACGTAGTTGCAACAAATAGTTGATCCTGGCCTCCAGCTCGCTTGCTGCATGTGAGGCAAAGAGTTCATCTGGAGCCAGATCTTTTTCAAATGGGTGCCGGGTCAGACCGTATGTTTTCCTATACATCCTCTTTCCCTCCCATGTTTCTGGTGATCTTGCTGAAGTCCACAGGCTGCGGTGGCAAAGAGGGCTGTTTCAGGACGTTTTCAGCTTTGTCCTCCACTTCTATTGTCCCTGATGGACAATGCCGTTTCACAAAACAGTTGGCATAGGTGTCAAGGATCTGGGCGTGCTGGACATGACGTCCCTTGTGGCAGACCTCTACACGATCTCCCTGGTTGCCGGGATCATAGCGCAGGGTAACGGTTTCCCCTACAAGGGCTGAGTCAACTTCGTACACCATGCCGTTTAAGCTGACAGTACGGTCTTTCATGACCTTGCGTTTTGTCTCAAACAGGAAGAGATCATCCAGATCAACCCATGGTTCAGGGTAGCGGACACGCTCTCCTGTCCTTGCCCAGTGGTCAAGTGGCGATTCTCCCAGTATGCGGTGCGAAGCACGGTGGTACTCAGTTTCTATATAGGCCCACAAGGCCCGGTTGATCGCTTCCAGGCTGTTCTTGTCTTTGTCTGTAAGGG
>JAGGSD010000238.1 GCA_021159265.1 Syntrophobacterales bacterium
CAAGGACTTATCAGCCATAAAGAAATTCTTTTGCCAATTTTGCACGAACTTTACGATTAAGCGCCTAAGTAGTTACGATCAAACAATATTGCTCATACCTCTAAGGGGTATAACCGCCTTGCAAGCCGCATTCACGATAGGATACATTATAGGAGATGCCGTGAGCGCGGGATGAGTCCCCATCTGGAACATTACCATATCATTTGCCGTCATATTGTGCATTATACAGGCGCTGAGCACATTTGTCATTTCACCCACAGATTTGCCACCTGAAATGGATCCGCCAAGTATTATGCCGGTATCCTTAGCAAAAATGAGCTTTACCTTCGTCTTAGCGGACATAGGCATGCCACCTGGGTGTGTGTCGGGAGCCTCTGCTGTTGTGACCACAACAGACATCCCGGTTTGCTTCACGATCCTCTCGGTAAGGCCCGCTACACCAAATGCCCTGCCGTTGATAACGGTGGAAAATACGCTGATAGTTCCAACAGTTCTGTGTGTTGGAGAGTAAAGATTGGCGCCCGCAATGCGCGCTTCTGCGGTGGCAATTGATGCAAGCATTACCCCGACCGGCCTGCCGTCAAAGAAAGACACCTTTTCAGCACAGTCGCCACAGGCAAAAATATCGGGATCAGAAAGGGTCCTCATATGACGGTCAACTTTGATCATATTCCTGAATCCCAGCTCTAACCCTGTTTTTTTTGCCAGATCGGTATGGGGAACAGCGCCAATGCCTAAAATTACCAAATCGGCCTTAAGTTCTTTGCCGCTTGCCAGCTTCACTCCTGTAACTGTTTCATCGCCGAGCAGCGCCTCAACCCTTTCATTTACCATAATGTTTACTCCGGTCTCTTGCAATCGGGCCTGGGCCTCATCACAATACTCATCATCCATGGCCATCTGCAGGCAGTGCGGCAGCATTTCCACAATAGTTATGTTGGCGTCTCTGCCCTTTTTGCACTCATCGGCAAACTCCATACCGATAAATCCGCCGCCGATAATGACAATATCTCTGGCTTCGTTGACTTTCTCTAACAAGATCCCTAAATAATCGAACTCCTTTCTAACGGGGAAGACGTTTTTCTTATCGACACCGGGAATGGGTGGTATCATCGGTCCCGATCCTGTTGCGAAGACCAGTTTTTCATACCGGATCGTTTCTCCATCTGCGAGTGTGACAATCTTGCTCTCCCGATTAACATCAACGGCTTCACCCTTTATCAAATCTAATCCGCTGCTTTCTAAAAGTCCGTCGGGGATAACGTTATTTTCCGGGTTGCCTACTGTTCCATATATATATGGAATCCCGCACGGAATAAGAACGGTGCCTTCCTTCCTGATCAGGGTTACTTTTTTATCGGGATAATGCCTCCTGCAACTAATACCAGCCGAAATACCTGCCATACCTCCCAGTATCGCTACATCCGTTTCTATCATGTTATTTTCCTCCTTGCGTTATTTTTTATAATGTCGCTTCAACCTTTTTCAATTTTGATGCGTCTGTAAAAAGTCACAGAAACACTTTTTTGTCATTCTGAGCGATAGCGAAGAATCTGATATCATTGAGATTCTTTGTCGC
>JAGGSD010000160.1 GCA_021159265.1 Syntrophobacterales bacterium
CTATTGTTAATTTTTGTGATGATGTGCTATAAATCTGGCAAGGAGGTTTATATAATGAGCGAGTCTCTGGAAATTACCGGGTTGATCTTACCTTTAGCTTTTTTTGCGGGCAGCATTCTGGCCGGGCTTGTCTTTGAAAAAACTGTCCTCAGAAAGCTTAAAAAAATAGCAGAGAAAACTAAATGGAAAGGCGATGAAATAGTCATTTCAGAACTGCGTGGCAAGACCTTTTTCTGGTTCGTCATTGCCGGTATTTATCTGGCAATACTTAATATACCGATAAGGGAAGACATTTTCAATATCCTGCAGAAGATTCTGCTGGTAATTGTTATAGCTTCAGTAACAATAGTTTTCGCAAGAATTGCAGTTGGTTTTGTCAATTCCTACGCTGGTAAAGCACAAGGCGTCTTACCTCTAACCTCAATATCCTCAAACCTGGTTAATGTTCTGATCCTCGCCACAGGTATTCTGATCATACTTCAATCCCTTGGCATTTCTATCACACCTATGCTTACCGCTTTCGGAGTTGGCGGTCTTGCCGTTGCCCTGGCGCTCCAAGATACCCTCTCGAATCTGTTTTCCGGGCTCCACATTATAATTTCAAAGCAGGTAGCGCCCGGAGATTATGTAAAGCTTGATACAGGTGAAGCGGGCTATGTTACGGATATAGCATGGAGGAACACAACCATAAGGGCAATTTCGAACAATATGATAGTTGTGCCGAATTCCAAGCTGGCCTCCGCTATTATCACAAATTACTGCCAACCGGAAAAAGAGATGTCAGTGCTTATTCAGGTTGGTGTCAGTTATGACAGTGATCTTGAAAAAGTGGAGAAAGTTACCATTGAAGTTGCCAGAGAAGTTATGGAAAAAATCCAGGGAGGTATTTCTGAATTTGAGCCCTTTATTCGCTATCACACTTTTGGGGATTCCAGTATTAACTTTAGTGTAATACTGCGCACCAGGGAATTTGTTAACCAATACATTATCAAACACGAATTCATAAAAAAACTGCATAAACGCTACCAAAAAGAGGGTATCGAAATTCCGTTCCCCATCACAACCGTTTACATGCATGAGGATTAGAGGATTTATCCTCAACAACTGCGTATTTTCGTGTACATGCTGGGATCAGCTTAAGCAGACAAGAAAAGGATCAGTCGAAATAGCAAAGATAAGTGCTTGATTTTATGTAATCTGACCTGGTATTTTAGGTAAAACTAGATTGACGTGAACCTACAGATCCCAAACGCAAGTCAAAAATTATCTTTTGGGTGGCGGCGGTACTGCCCGGGGTTTTTATGCCATAAGGTTGGAAACTGGGTTGGAATTTAATTTCAGGCAAAACAAAAGGGCTACGATTATCTCGTAACCCTTGTTTTTATTTGGGGTGAGTGAGGGGATTTGAACCCCCGACCTCCGGGGCCACAACCCGGCACTCTAACCAGCTGAGCTACACCCACCATAAATAGATTCAGTTTATTCCAAGAAAGAAACTTGACGGTCTCGTAAAAAGCTCCATTATGCCGTTTAGCGGCATTATAATGGAAAGTAAC
>JAGGSD010000275.1 GCA_021159265.1 Syntrophobacterales bacterium
CTGACGAAGCTGACGCTTTTCTCGTAAATACGCATCCCAAATGCAGTCCGGGGACAAGAATGGAACCTTGAACCCGTGAACGGTTACGAAATTTGTTTGTTATCGGGAATAAAATCTGTGATGGGTTGGTTTTAACTGCGATTTTCATAGACCTTCCGTGTGTGGTTCAGAAGGCGCAGGGCACTGTTATCTATTGGTTTGTTCCAATATTTCACGACGCGTTCGGCGATCCGCTCAATATTTCCGGTCACCATGTTTTCCCGATAATATGGGATAAAGGGGATTTTCTTTTTAACCGATTGCCGAACTGCGGGATCGTTAAAGATGAAACCGAAATAGTCAACTTCGAGAGAAAGGATACTCTTCAGATTGTTGTTGATCTGTTCGGAAATTTTAATTTCGTCGGGATGTTCTCCCATGTTGAATATCACACGGGGACGGTATTTGCGGCACAGTTCCGTTACCGTTTTCCCTGCCTCATGGTCAATGGCGGCAATTTTGGACTGCAGCTCTCTGATGTTTGTCTGCTTGTCGGTTTTATACATGGAATGCAGCATCTCGCAGATATAGTGATTTTTGGTGAAGTTTCCCTCAATGATGCGCAACAGGTAATGTTTCAAAAAGGTCATCATATTTATGATGGCAGGATGCTCAGGTGTGGTAACGACAAAGCCGTGGCGGGACAGCCTGAAGAAATCCAGCGTGTTGAACGATGTACCGGCTCCAAGATCCAGCAGGATATACTCGGCGGGCAGTTTTATGATACGGGAGATCAGACGAATTTTCTGGGCATGGGGGATGTTGGCCATAAAGGGGCTCAGGCCATCGCCGGGCAGGAACTGCAAATTGGGGATTTCTGTGGAGATCAGCATTTCTTCGAGCTCTGCGCTGCGTACCTTCAGAAAGTTCCCAATGCCCGGAAACCGGTTGGGCAGTCCCAGAAAAAAGTGCAGGTTGGATCCTCCCAGGTCCATGTCCACTGCTACTGTCGGATGTCCCATCTCCGCAAGGGCAATGGCAAGATTGGCCGTGAAGAAGGTCTTGCCGACCCCGCCTTTCCCGCTGGCAATCGGTATGATAGTGGTTTTTACCTCCAACGTATGTACTCCATGTCCCTGTCCCGTTCTCTACAAACGAATTTGATTACTAAAACTTTTATTGCAAAATGCTTACCAACTACGCCAAAACACCAAAATCATCAACAACTTTCAGCACAGACTCAGCGACTAAGGCGCTAAGATTAAACGTAACCGTTTACGAACGTTGAAATTGGAAATTGAGCCTTCACGCTTTTGTACTGTTCTTCCCAATTTCAAGTTTAATCTCTCCCCAATTTCTACCTTCTAATTTCAAGTTTCACGCCGTGAACGGCTACCTGACCTCTGCCCCCCGATTGGTTTCTGAAGATGGCATGAGTTTTGCTATATCACCTGATAAATGACTCTGTTGATTTATAAGGATTTTCGTTCAAGATCAAGCCTGCCTGTGCGTTGCACGCAGACAGGGCATGCGAAAAAAATAACCGCAGGCATATAGTTGATATTCCG
>JAGGSD010000037.1 GCA_021159265.1 Syntrophobacterales bacterium
GAACATTTGAATATTAGAAATTCGGATTTGTTTCGCATTTAGTGCTTCGAATTTCGAATTTCCAGTTTATCTGGGTTAGGAGTATAAGTGTTACGACACAGATTTAGAAACACATTATTGTTGATCATAATTATTTCGTTTATTTTCGGTTGCGGTTCAAAGATTTCTTGCACAATTATTCCCGATTACGATAAAAAGGGTATAAGGCTCGTAGCGCTAATGCCCATTACCAATAAAACCGGTGACGCGGAAGCCGCTATTGTGCTGAGAAAAGCTATACTTGAAAAAATATATTTTAAGGGGTATCCCAAAATACCTTTAAATGTTGTCGATGAGAAGATAAAAAAGATTTATGGAAACGGTAAGATACTTGAAGATAAAAATATTCCTCCAAAAGCTGTCGGGGAAATTCTTGGTGTAGATGCGGTTATGTACTGTACGCTCGACGAATGGAAGACGTCTTTTATGCTTATTTATGCATCAACCACTGTTGCTATTTCCTTTGAGTTGAGAAGTGCAAAAACAGGGGAAATATTGTGGAAGACAAATTACAAAGTCGCAAAAAGAAATTATGATTTTACCAAAAAAAGGCTTGAGATGAAATCGTGTCAGATGTTTGAATTAGCTGCTCAGGAGGTTGTGGATAAAGCTATGTCAACACTTCCCAACGGTCCCGATTTCATGGGAGTAGCTCCTGCCCGAAAGCATCATTTCCTTGGATTGTGGTGATCTGTAATTAAGGATTAAAACTGATTTAAATGTTAAATTAGTCCTTACTAATCCATCTAATTAGTGTTTACTAATATGAATATTCCCAATTTATTAACGCTTTTTCGAATCATTCTGGTCCCGGTTATTATTATATCCCTGTTAAATGGTGCTTTTACCAAGGCAATAGTATTTTTTGTAATTGCCTGCGTTACGGATGGGCTTGACGGTTTTCTTGCAAGGATTTTAAATCAGAGAACAATGTTAGGGTCGTATCTGGATCCTTTAGCAGATAAAACATTAATTGCCGCTTCTTTTATTGCATTGTCAATTATGGGTGTTATTCCGGGCTGGCTTACTGTAATAGTGGTAAGTAGAGATTTCATTATCTTGCTGGGTATTTCCGTGCTTTTCCTTATGTCGATTTCACTTGAAATTAAACCGGCTTTTGTAAGCAAAGTGACTACAGTTTTCCAATTTCTTGCCGTATGTTTTGCGCTTATTTTTCAGGTATTCCCCGAGTACAGAAATCCGGAAGCGATTAAAGTCATTTATTGGGCGACTGCTTTATTTACAATTGCTTCTGGATTCAATTATATATTTAGAGGAATAAAACTTATAAATAGTGAGAAACAGTAGCGATATTTTGTCATTTGTCGTAGAGTAATTTGATAAAATTTCTTGACATAAATGTTTTTTTATTGTTAAGCAGGTATGGCGCGTTATGGGGATGAGATAAGATGAGACCTTTGCATAACGTCCCCTTTTGCCCGGTTTCTGCGCCTGCCTGTGCCGCCTGCACGGCAGACAGGTGCGGACACGCACAGGCA
>JAGGSD010000043.1 GCA_021159265.1 Syntrophobacterales bacterium
TGTCCAGTGAAATCAACAAGTTATATCAAATTCGGCCAAACGAGTTACTTGGAAGAAAGAAACAAATGGCCTTCATTCTTGCAATACAGCAAGTAAGTGAAGCTGGAAGGAAAGGGGGGACGTCCTTAAATAGTTAAATAACTCCTAGAAAGGAAGAAGCAGTGGAGTCTTCATTCTTCACGTACAGCACGGGGAAGGATATAGAGGCAAAGGACATAAAAAAACAATTTTGAATTTTGATTTGAAATAGTGTTAATATTTTTGGCATAAATCAGATTGTGAGGGAGTTCAGGTCATGAGAATACGATTGACTGAAGAGATATGGAAAGAAGGCAAAAATAACATTGAAAACAGATCGGCCAGATATGGTCGCTGAGGTTTTGAAAGATACCCTGGAATATGCCACTAAGGGGCATAAAAAATGAAAATAAAATATTCTGAGCATATCAAGAATAGGTTAGAATTGAGGCGAATAGAACATGAGTTGCCAAAAAATGTATTTGAACAGGCAAAAGAAAGATACTATGATAAAGAAACAGGACACCTCATTGCCGTGATGAATGTTGATCTCTATAGTAAGAATCGAGACATAATGGTAGCCTACATTATACAAGAAGATTGCGCTAAGCTTTTGACAATACATCCATTGAAAGAAGGCCAAAAAGAGAATAGAATTAATACAGGCAGATGGAGGGAAATTTAATGGAAGACTTCAAAGTATTTTACGATGAAAAAGAAGATATTCTTTACCTTGCCAAAAAGGGTCAAGAGGAAAAGGTTGTTGAGCTTGCTCCAGGGGTAAATGTAGAATTTGACGCTTCGGGAGAGCTGATTGGAGTTGAGTTGTTTAAGGCGTCATCCCTTTTTAAAGACATCATAAAATCAATGGGCAGGAAGCTCAAAGTAGCATGAGAATGGTGGTAATGTGAAAAGGGAAGAGTTGAAAGAAAAGGGGTCAGGAAAGAAAAGGGGTCAGCCCTTGACATAGGACAAAGATAATTTTGAATTCGATTCGACTGAGCTCGTCGCAGGCTTAATTTTGAATTAAGGGTTGGGTAAAAAAGGCCTCAGAGTATTCTTTACACCAAGGAGACATAGTGTTATTATTTTTGGATGAACAGGGAAACAATCAAATTTATCCAAGCGGGGTGTGGTAAATGCTAAAAATAAGAAAAGAATATGTTGTAACGCCTGGCAATAAGAAGAAGGCTGTTGTGATTGACATAGAAACATTCGAAAGGATGGAAGAGCTTCTTGAAAATTATGGCTTGGGAAAGTTCATGGAAGAAGTCGAAGGTGAAGAGGTTTTATCTATCCGTGAGGCAAAGAAATATTACAGTACATTAAAAAATAGTTGACATGACAACCTGCCTTTACAAAAAGACATTCCTGAAGGATCTTGCGAATCTTCCCTCAGTCAGCCGCAAAAGAATTGAAAATTTAGTCTTTGATGAAATCCCTGCATATAAAATAATATCTTTGAAAGCTCCATTATGCCGTTTAGCGGCATTATAATGGAAAGTAACTTTTACA
>JAGGSD010000352.1 GCA_021159265.1 Syntrophobacterales bacterium
CAAAAGAATTTAGTAAGCGTTCACTGAACGTCGAAATTAGAAAATAGAAATTGGGAATTTGGCCTCAAGCTTTTCTCCCGAATTTCTAATTTCCAATTTCAAGCCGTGAACGGCTACAGGCTTTCAGCTTCGAGCTTTTCCGGCTTGTCTGGGTTAGGATCCTCCACACAAAACAGGAAAATTTAACTATATTATTTCAATCGTTTTTGCAACAGCTAAAAGGCAGGTTTGTACACTACCAAAAAACATACAACTCTTCAATTCGTTGATTGCTGCGTAGCTTTCTTCCAGGTGCGAAGGAGATTACGCAGCTTACAAAGTCATTCCCGCAGCAGATCGGGCCGGTCAATTTTAATAATATTATGATATTCCGGTATGTTAGTGGTATCAACGAGCGTTTAGTTATCACTGGCATGAATCCTGCTTACAAGTAGCGGCGTTAAGTAGAATCGATTGAAAAAGGAGAAAATATCAGGAATGAGTGAATCGATTATAGCAGTTGCTTTCCCCGGCCAGGGGTCTCAGCGGCCCGGAATGGGAAAAGACTTCTACGAAAATGTTTCCGCCAGCAAAAATGCTTACTGTGAAGCATCGGATGTGCTGGGCTGGGATGTTGCCGCTATGTGTTTCGGCGAGGACGAAAGGCTCAATCTGACAGAATATGCCCAACCATGTATTCTTGCCACGGAAATCGCCATGCTGCGTGGACTTCATTCTTTGTATGGCTTTACCCCTGAATATTTTTGCGGTCACAGTCTGGGCGAATATACCGCTCTGGTTGCCGCCGGCGTTGTACCTTTTCCAGAAGCCTTGAAAATCGTAAGTCTCAGAGGTCAACTCATGCAGGAAGCAATGCCCGTGGGAGCGGGTGGAATGGCAGCCATTATTTCAAACAATCTGGATCTGGGCACGGTCCGGAGTGCGCTAAAAGACCTTCCCATAGATGTGGCTAATGATAATTCTTCCAACCAGGTGGTTATAAGCGGTGAATCGAGCGCGATGCCCGAAGCCAGGGAACGCCTTACAAAGGTTTTCGGAGATAAGGGGTCATCCTTTCGTTTCATTTCCCTTAATGTCAGTGCGCCCTTCCACAGCCGTTTTATGAGTACGGTGGTAGAAGCCTTTAAAGATGCCTTAAGGACTCTTATCTTAAAGTTGACACCCAAAAACGCAGAGAAAGTTACTTCAAATTTCACTGGTCGTTTTTATTCAAACCGCTCCAGTGAAATTATCGATTATCTGGCATTTCAACTCAGTAGCACGGTCCAATGGAAAAAGAATATGGAGGCGATAGCTTCCGTAGCAAACTCGATTTATGAGATAGGACCGAGCCGTCCCCTCCGCGGATTCTTTAAGACTGCAGGTGTGCCATGCATGTCCGTCAGCACTCTTTCGGCAGCAAGCCGGTTGTTTGAAAGGCAACGATTATAATTGTTGGCCCCGGATTCTGCGCTATGTATCGTAATAAGTAACCGTTCAAGGGTTCAAGGTTCCATTCTTGTCCCCGGACTGCATTTGGGATGCGTATTTACG
>JAGGSD010000016.1 GCA_021159265.1 Syntrophobacterales bacterium
TAAAATCTTCGCCTTCCTTGAACTTGAACAAAATTGAACATTCTGCAAAGGTCTCTTCACTCCTCTATAGCGTTTATAAAAGTAAATACTCAGGTTCAAAGGCACAAAACTTATTTGGTTTATTATAACAAAATGCAGAAAGCCTCTGTCCGATAACAGGCTTAACTACAGGCGGTGCTGGTTGTTACTTTTTACCCGTTGTGAATTTGTGCCTGATGCGACAAAGCCGCAAAGGCAAAAGGTCGGGAATTAAGACTAAAAAAAGCAGATTTGTTTTCAGGTTTTCCCTTGATCCTTTATCCTTGTACCCTGAACCTCGTTGTTTATTACCTGACACCAACATCTGTGCGAAAAACACAGTTATCGAGGATAAAGACTCTAACTGAGTAGTTACCTAGAACATTGAGAAATATTTGTCAATAATCTATTCAATTCTTTTCAGGCAAAACCAAGTGGATGACCTTTCCATGTTCTCCAAGAAAGCCAAGAGGTTTCCCCTGGAACTCTATATCGACCCCTCCCGCGTTACCGATATCAATAATAAATTTTTCTCGCGCTTCCCTTGTAATTTTTTCTCCGGGCTTCATTAATATTTCGTAGGATGGATTATCGTCCTCAGTAATTTTCAGCCATGATAGTTCTGATGCTTTTATGTCTAAAGTATATTTTTTATCTTCCGTCGCGGTTTCTGCTTTTTGTGCTGTTCCCGGTGCATTATTTGTTATTTGAATCCCGGGTTCAGAGATATTCGCTTCTGATGCAACTGTTTTATCTTCGTCAACGGCTTGAGTATTTACTGGTTCACCTGTTGCCTGAGTGTGGATTTCCTTTGTTTCTGTTTCAATGCTTGCTGCCCCGGTTGGTTCACTTTGAGGAACTTCAATGAGTTTTTCAACGGGAGGAGCTTTGGCAATTTCAGGGGTTTCATTATGCTTGCTGTAATACATGAAAAAAGCAATAAGTACGAGAGCAAGAGCAATTGTTGCCCAGGCAACCCTTTTGCAGAGAGACCTGGGTCTAACGTTTTTTTTTGCGATTTCTTTTTTTTCTTCTAATGTTTCAATTTCAGCAATGTAATTATTATAAGAAGAGAGGATTTCTTCACTATCAATGTTTAACACTTTAGCATATGTTTTTATGAATGCCCTTGAATAGACAGGCTCAAGAAGTTGCGAAAAATCTCTTTTTTCGATTGTATCGAGGATTGATACACTGATTTTTGTAAGTTGAGATATCTCTTTTAGAGTTAATCCTTTTTCTTCCCTTGCCGCTTTTAAATCAATGCCTGTTTCCTTTGTATTTTTATTTGATTTTACAGGATTCATGATATTTTAAGTACAAAATATATAAGATTCATATCATCTAACACTAAATTTGCCTCTGCGCAATAAAAAGTTGATATGGGTTATTTAGAAATAATACCAGATGGATGCATAATCATCGATATTTTCACCGTTACCGGAAAGCCTTTTAAGGAAGTCATCTTGATAAAAGTGGCTTAACACATCGTTATTATATGACATTACG
>JAGGSD010000122.1 GCA_021159265.1 Syntrophobacterales bacterium
AACATGCTTTGTAAAAGTTACTTTCCATTATAATGCCGACGTGTCGGCATAGTGGGGCTTTTTACGAACACATCAATTTTAGCATAAGGCATTAAGGAAGTTGGTTATCTTAATGAATTCATTAAAATCCTCCGTTTCCGAAAAAACTTCCGGCTATAGCTGGGTAGTTTTGGCTTTGACTTTTTTCCTGCAGGCCAGTGCCTCGATGGCTGTATTTTCGTTTGGTCCAATGGCGCCTTTCCTGCGGGATGATTTGGAAATTACCCGCGCACAGGTAGGAATGTTCACATCAATAATATATCTTGGGATGGTCTTTTTTGGTACGCACGCCGGCTGGCTTACAGACAAGTTTGGCATACGATTTTTTCTGCTGGCGGGACCAGGTGCAATGGGATTAGTCTTTTTGTGTTTGCCACTGACTCACTCTTTTATTCCTGCTTTGTCTATTGTTTTCATAGCAGGATTGGGTTACCAGTTTATCAATCCCACTACCGTTAAAACTTTGTCTCGGTGGTTTCCCCCCAGAATGAGGGGTACCGCAATAAGTATCAAACAATCAGGGATATCTTTTGGAGGGGCAGTCGGAGCAGTCCTCATACCGGTCATCGCCCTTGCCTGGGGCTGGCGGGGCACAATGATTGTCATAGGCGGTATAATACTGGCGGTAGTCTTCCTGTGCCGGATTTACTATCGCGAATCTTCTACCGGTGTAAAAGCTGCCAAAAGCCAGCTCATTACCATGAAGGGGCTCCTGCAAACTATCACAAAACGCAATCTTGTCTTGCAAAGCCTGGCAGGCGCCATGTATTGCATTCCGAGTATTGTAATTGCTACCTATTTGGTGCTTTATTTAAAAGAGACTCTGTCCATTTCGGTTGTTGTGGCTGGAACCTGTCTGATGGTAGCCCAACTGGGCACTGTTGCCGGTCGTATTCTTTGGGGTGTCATCAGCGATCGCCTTTTTGCGGGAAAACGTAAGAACGTCATGATAATCATGGGCGTCTCTATAGCATTACTCTCTGTGATTGCGATGTTAATCTCCTCTAATACTTCACTTTGGCTGATATACACCATATTCACTGTTTTCGGCTTTTCAACAGGTATTCAAGGCCTGCATGTCACCTTTCTTGCTGAGCTTGCCGGTGAAAAGATGGCCGCCACAGGTGTTGGCTTTGGAGCCGCAGTCAGTGCCGGTGGCATGGTTATCGCTACCCCGATCTTTGGCTATATTGTTGATATGACTAATTCTTATAGGCTGGCCTGGCTATTTGTGGCTATCCTTGGGATTGTCGGGGCAGGTTTTATCTGTTTTATTCGTGAAGATAAGTCTTAAGATAACTACTCAGGCAGGCACAGAGAGGCAAAGGTACAATAGGCACAAAGAGTAAAAAAAGTAACAACCAGTACCGCCTGTGATTCCGGCTAGCCCAGGTTAGGCGCTTAGTTGTAAAGTTCTTGTAAAAGTGGCAAAAGAATTAAAAACAATCACGAAACCACGAAAAAAAAAGAAAGTGCGAA
>JAGGSD010000058.1 GCA_021159265.1 Syntrophobacterales bacterium
GGGTTAGGAGACGGGAAAAACAATTTTGAAGGAGAGAAGTTTGAGTATGAATGCAGATTGGAAAGGAATCATTTTGGCGGGTGGTTCGGGAACCCGCCTCTATCCGATAACCAGAGTCGTAAGCAAACAGTTGATGCCGGTATATGACAAGCCAATGATCTATTATCCTCTTTCGGTGCTTATGCTGGCCGGTATTCGTGAAATCCTGATCATTTCGACTCCGGTAGATCTGCCCCTGTTTCGGGAGCTAATGGGGGATGGTCATCAATGGGGACTTTCCTTTACCTACGCAGAACAACCCAGCCCTGATGGTCTCGCGCAGGCATTTGTTATCGGTCGTGAGTTTGTCGGGAAAGATAATGTCTGCATGATTCTTGGTGACAATATCTTCTACGGACATGGCCTGCCGGAAAAGCTCCATCATGCTGTTTCCAGAAAAGATGGAGCAACCGTTTTCGGTTATTGGGTGAAGGATCCTGAGCGGTACGGCATCGCATGCTTTAATGAGACGGGCAAGGTTTCGGAGATTGTGGAAAAGCCGACGCAGCCCAAATCAAACTGGGCAGTAACGGGACTATATTTTTACGATAACAGAATACTTGATATTTCTGCCGATTTAAAACCCTCCGCACGAGGAGAACTGGAGATTACGGACGTCAATCGTATCTATATGGATATGGAAGAGCTGCATGTCGAAAAACTCGGCCGAGGATTCGCATGGCTTGATACGGGGACCCACGAATCACTCCTCGATGCAAGTAATTATATTGAAACTCTCGAGAAGCGACAAGGCTTGAAAATATCATGTGTGGAAGAAATTGCTTATCGAATGGGCTATATTGACGTGGAACAGCTCCACAGGCTTGCGAAACCCATGAAGACGAATGAGTATGGGAAATACCTTGTTTCTATAGCTAAGAGCGCGAGTAAAGGGCAAAAGTGAAAGGGACAAGGAAAAGGCACCAAGGTTCAAGGTTCGAGGTAAAGGCAATTTTGAATTCTTAATTTTGAATTTTGAATTAAGGGCGAAGGAGAAAGGTTCAAGGTAGAGATTGTAGGGACCGATGCTCTCATCAACCCGCCGTTCGACAGGTACACGGTGATGTTAGTCGGTTCGGGAAGGGGGATCACCCTCATCCCTACCCTCTCCCCTGTCTGCGTGCGGACACGCACAGGCAGGCATCGAGGGAGAGGGAGTTTTTGGGCTTCCAAGTAACTCGTTTGGGCGAATTTAATATAACTTGTTGATTTCACTGGACACTATCCAGATACACGGCCTGTTCGGGGAACAGGCCCTACAATATGTAGGGGCCGATGCCCCCATCGGCCTTAAACATGCTTTGTAAAAGTTACTTTCCATTATAATGCCGCTAAACGGCATAATGGAGCTTTCAAGTAATTTGTCATTCCCGACTTGAACAGTCCCTGATTCACCATCAAAAAAAGTAGAAAACCTCGTTGACCCTGTAATAACAGGGTGATAGAGTAGTTTTAGCAAGACAAA
>JAGGSD010000027.1 GCA_021159265.1 Syntrophobacterales bacterium
TCACTGGTTTTTACGGAGCGCAGCGGAGTAAAAATCCAGTGCAGTGATTTGTTATTGTAAACACCGATACAACTTGATACCAGTTTAATCGGTTTATTGCAATACCGTTCCCACCGTTGTATTTTCAGCCATTTTCTCAGACAAGGAGAAGATGGCCATGGAACAGATTCAATGTACTTATATCAGGAGACGACGCCCAAAAATCATCATCAACCCGTCAGACTGAAGGATCATGCCCTGAGCCACATAAGGCTTACCGGGCTTTCTCTGGCTGAATATGATGCCTATATACTAAAAAGGAGACACACCAATGATTAAATCCATCATTGAAAAATGCAAGGTCCTTAGATTGAAGGCTTTTGCTGAAAACCTTTCTGATGTCATACAAATGGCTGCTCAGAAAAACCAACCATCGATCAGTTTAACTTCAGCTTCCATATTTCCCGGGAAAAACAGAAAAAATCGAATCTTAAACCTTATGACCATGGATTTGATCAATCATCTGATCGCCGCAGAGGCTGATCATTCACCATTAAAGAAACTTCAGGATGATCAAACGCCGACTCTCCTTGTTTGTGACGAAATCGGTTATCTTCCGCCGGGCACACAGGGATCAAATCTGTTTTTCCAGGTCATCAGTGCAAGACATGAAAAAAGTCTACGATCATAACGACCAATCTGCCTTTTGCAGACTGGATAAAAATCTTTGACAGTAACATTGCGGCTACCGCGATTGCCGGCCGACTCGTTTACAACTCGGAGATACTTATTATAGAGGGAACAAGGTATCGAAAGAGGAAAAAATAAAGCAGACTAAAACCTGATGGACTCGTAAAAAGCCCCGCTATGCCGTTTTACGGCATTATAGGGGAAAGTAACTTGCAGCATAGCTACTCGGGTATCAAACGGCGGGTTGCATTTTTACCGTATGAGTAGGGGAGGTTTTAACCTCCCTTCATGGTTCGACTGAGCGTTCGACAGACTGACGGGCGACTAAAGTCGCCCCTACCCCCGCTATTTTAATAAATGTTAAGTAATATGAAACACTTGTAACACATTTGCAGATTTGAGTTACTTGAAAGTCCGAATTTTTGTCGTTTTGTCATTCCCGACCTGATCGGGAATCCATAACTGCTTGTAATTACTGGATTCCCGCTTTCGCGGGAATGACAGATTAGTGAGTTTTTGACTTTTTACGAATACATCAAATATGATACCCTTCATTAATGACTCTGGTGATTTATGAGGATTTTCATTCAAGATCAAGCCTGCCTGTGCGTTGCCTGTCTGCGCCTGCCTGTGCCGCCTGCACGGCAGACAGGCAGGCAAGAATCTTACAACTAAGGGACTAAGCCGGACAAGCCGGAACCAAACAGTTTTAGATCGGAGGTTGGATTGAGAGCAACGAAACCCAACCCGCAATTTTTTTGCCACGGACACACACAGACCGGCACAGATTTTTCCCACAAGAATATCCAGAATATAATAAGTCCGTGTGGGTCT
>JAGGSD010000148.1 GCA_021159265.1 Syntrophobacterales bacterium
TTGTAAAAGTTACTTTCCATTATAATGCCGCTAAACGGCATAATGGAGCTTTTTACGAATACATCAACATTGATGGTCTCGCAAAAAGTCGTCACTCTGGTAGATCCCGGATCAAGTCCGGGAGGAGTCCAGAACTCTCGTAAGTAGCTGAATAGACTGGATTCCGGCTTTTGCCTGTCTGCGTGCGACGCACAGACAGGCCGGAATGACGAAAAGTCGAGTCGTCGAACCGAATTCAAATTTGTCTTTATTTGACAATACTCATCTCCAGGCTGTTTTGACCAACGTTTGTTATATCAAGCGAAAAACCTGAAAATTCTTTTACAGCCAGTCTATCTGCAAGTAATGGGACGTTCCCATCAAATTCAACATCCAGCCTGACCACACCCGATTTTATCATCCTGATATAAACATTCTTTATTCCTCTTACTTCGTTTTTTAATGTTTTTTTTAACTTCGTAAAATCGGAGCAACTTGTTATCTCTCGGACCGTCAGGGCAACCATAGCGGTGGAACTCGCATCTACATGCCACTTACTGATAATTTCTGATTTCAAGCTTTCCGCAAGTTTTTCTGACGCTTTCTTTATGGCCTCCGTTCCTCCGGTAATTTCATCGATATGAGCAGCCTCCGCATGATCACTAGCCGAAGCTATAATCATACCTGTATCAGTTCTGATAGCCCGCGCTGTAACATTTGCCTGCAACAATTTCATAGCCGTATCCGCTACATTTCCCGCATATTTCGCAAATGCTTTTCCCACAATGACAAGTTCTGCGTCAACCTCACTTCCAAGACGCACTGCAACACTATTACTCAAATCTGATCCTTTCATGGCAATGCCCTTAATCTCACCTGACAATATCGAACGATCAACAAAAGTAAAACCATCTTTTAAAAAATCCGAACGGATAACATTCCCACAGATAGAATGGTCTACAGAATCCCAGTAATAACAAGGGTGTGATTGTCCAACATTTTGTTCTGCAATAAGAACCATGATCCGGGGCATGCCCTTTCTTGCCGCCAGAAAACCCAGGGCTTGAAGATCATTTTGTATACTTCCCAATGACACGGTGGCACGTATTTTAACTGTACAGAGATTTTCACCTACTTTCTCTTCTAAAATTCTGTAGTTCTGGATGTAATCCTGAGATTTCGTGTAAATCTTATCATTAATGACTTCAAGATTTTCCACTATCGTCTCCGAAGATATAACTGTGCCAACCGCTTGTTCGACTGCCTTTCTCAGAGAATCATTTATCGCATTGTCACGTGCTAAGGCTAAATCATTGTTAATGACGACTCCCGCGCCTTCGGCCTCAATAATCCGGGAATTTGCCACTCCCCGGGAAAAACCCCGAATGGGAAACAAAAGCGTGCAAAACAAAAAAATAATAAAAAAAATACAAAGTAATTTCTTCAATGTACCCCTAACCCGGACAAACCGGAAAAGCTCGAAGCTGAAAGCCTGCAGCCGTTCACGGCTTGAAATTGGAAA
>JAGGSD010000151.1 GCA_021159265.1 Syntrophobacterales bacterium
CCCCCTCCCCTTTATCCCCTCCCACCAGGGGAGGGGAAATCCGACTTTTTACGAAACTGTCAAAATTAAGAATTCAAAATTCAAAATTATCTCACCCCTTGCCCCTTGAACCTTGTTCCTTACACCTTAACTTTGAAGGATTTTCTGTGAATTTCGCAATAGCCGTATTTTATTATGGCTTCACGGTGTTCCCTGGTACCGTATCCCTTATTTCTGAAAAAATTATAATCAGGAAACTGCCGATGATATTTCTCCATCACGTGGTCTCTCGAAACCTTGGCAATAATGGATGCAGACGCCACGGAAATGCTGAGAGAATCCCCTCTGATGATTGCTTTTTGGGGTATGGGAAGATTGATTGTGTCTCTGCCGTCTATAAGAAGGTAATCAGTGGTGGCGGAAAGGTTCAAAACGGCCCTTTCCATGGCCAGTAATGTTGCTCTGAGAATGTTGATTTCATCAATTACAGAAGGTTCAACAAACCCAAGTCCAATGGAAATAGCATCGTTTCTTATAGTTTTGAATATTTTTTCTCTTTGTAGCGGGGTTAATTTTTTTGAGTCGCGAATATCCGCGTTTATATAATCGTGGGGGAGGATTACGGCGGCGGCAACAACGGGACCCGCCAAGGGGCCCCTTCCAGCTTCATCTATGCCGGCAACCGATTTGAAACCGAGTTGCCGGACCTCAGATTCAAAGCTGTTCATATCATCTTCTGCCCAGTTCTTTAATCCTGGCTTTTTTGCCTTTTAGCCCTCTAAGATAATATAATCGAGATCGTCTGACCTTACCCCTTGTGACTACGTCAATCTTATCGATAACGGGTGAATGTAAAGGGAATGTTCTCTCGACCCCTATGCCGCGGGAAATCTTCCTGACGGTGAAACTGGCGCGATTATTACCACCTCGTTTTCTAATAACGACGCCTTCAAAAACTTGTATCCTTTCTTTCTGGCCCTCTATAATTCTTACGTGTACTTTTACCGTGTCACCAGATTTAAAATAGGGAATGTCTCCCCGCATTTGTTCCTTCTCGATGAAGTCAAGCGCGTTCATTGTGTATATCCTCCAGAACTGATGTAATTCTTATAACTTTTCTTTGTAATAGTTAAGTCAGCAAAAATAAATAACTCATACACCCTGCTTGTCCTTTTGCTTGTTTTCTGCGTTGTGCTAAAGCTTACATAACTCGTTATGTGTGCTTTAACACGCCTTGAAACCAAACAAAATTACAGCGCAATCTGTATAACTTATTTATTTTTGATTCCTAAGGATCAATTTAACTACCTTTTTTCCAACCCGGACAAGCCGGAACCAAACAAGATATATTTTTATCACGAAAACACGAAAGTACGAAAACACGAAAAAGAAAATTTAATTTCGCACTTTCTTTTTTTTTTCGTGGTTTCGTGATTGTTTTTAATTCTTCTGCCATTTTTGCCTGTCTGCGCCTGCCTGTGCCGCCTGCACGGCAGACAGGTGCG
>JAGGSD010000237.1 GCA_021159265.1 Syntrophobacterales bacterium
CTTTGCAAAACTTCAATTCTGGTCATTGCGAGGCGCAAAGCGCCGCGGCAATCTTATGAATTATCAAGACGCTATGAGATTGCTCCACTTCACTCGCAATGACAATATGGGTATTATGCAAAGCTCTCATGGAACCGCATGAAGACACGGAAAAATTCAAGAAAGGAGGTTGTGTGTATGAAAATTGCGGTAAGTTCTATTTTTGGTTTGATGTTTGTGGCGGTATCGGCTTCATTGGCAATGGCTGCTGACGTTGCTCCTGCGGCCCCGGTGGATTATACAAAAGCTATTGTCCTGGGATGTGCTCTTCTCGCCGCCGGCTTTAGTATCGGAATAGCAGCATTCGGCACCGGTATCGCTCAGGGCAACGGACTAAACGCTGCCTGTAACTCCGTTGGCAGGAATCCTGATGCTCAAGGCAAGATTCTGCTCACCATGCTGGTGGGATTGGCAATGATAGAGTCTCTCTGTATCTATGCTCTGGTCATTTCCCTGGTCCTGCTTTATGCCAACCCGCTGTTAAAATACATCGGTGTTTGAAATTTTGGTCTCATCTTAAAAAAAAGGGGGAGCGATAATACGGGATATCCCCCTTTTTTTTCTTTAAAATTTAAAGGCAAAAGGTCAAAGGCTGAAGGTGAAAGCAAAAAAACAAATTTGACTTTTGAATATTCATTTCCGGCCTTTAGTTCTCATTACTCATTGCTTTTTCACTCAGTCCTCGTTGCTCAGCCCTTTGCTCTTTGCTAATCTTCCGTGGAAATTGAGCTTTTCGAGCGAATCATCTTCTTTTCTGATTGGATACGTTTTAATCTGAGAACTTTCTCCTTTGCCTTTTTCGACCGGCGTCTCTTTTGTCGTCTTATTTTTTCTATTCTCTCTCTTTCAGCACTGATACGCCCCTTCCGAAGCTTTTCAATCTTGTCTAAGAGTATGCGCCTCGCCAAAAAACGATTTAAAGATTGGAAACGTGATTGCTGACATTTCACGGAAAGTCCTGTCGGAGCATGGACAAGATATACACATGACGCCGCTTTGTTTACTTTCTGCCCCCCGGGGCCGGAAGACCTGATGAATGTCTCACGGAGATCTTCTTCCTTTATGCCGAGCTGATTCATCCGTTCAACAAGAGCCTTCCGTTTCTTCTGAGAAATGATTGAGGTTTCCATAGCACCAAATATACTGTAATATGAATATTAATGCACTCGTAAAAAGTCACAAAAACACTCTTTTGTCATTCTGAGCAATAGCGAAGAATCTGATATCATTGGGATTCTTCGTCGCTCCGCTCCTCAGAATGACACGGCATGGACTCCCAAGTAACTCAAATCTGCAAATGTGTTACAAGTGTTTCATATTACTTAACATTTATTAAAATAGCGGGGGTAGGGGCGACTTTAGTCGCCCGTCAGTCCGTCGAACGCTCAGTCGAACCATGAAGGGAGGTTAAAACCTCCCCTACCCATACGGTAAAAA
>JAGGSD010000129.1 GCA_021159265.1 Syntrophobacterales bacterium
CGTTTCTCTTCATTCAACTGTTGAACCTTGAACTACTGAACTGTGAACCTGAGTATTCACAATAATTCACAAATAGACTTTACAAGATACCCAAATAACATTATAAATCGGTATCAATTAATATTTCTATGAAAATCTTATTCTTAAAGCCGCAATATATTAGGTAGGGGCGACTTCAGTCACCCGGCAATAATGGACAGGAACTGGTGGAAAGCGAAAAGCGTGAAAAGATAAAAGTAGGTGTCATAATGGGGGGGATGTCTTCTGAAAGAGAAGTTTCCCTCGAGAGCGGAAGGAATATCTTCAGCAAGATGGATCGGCAAAAGTATGACCCTATTCCCATATTTATGGATAGTGAGGGTCTCTTGTGGGAAATTCCGATCAAACTTTTGATGCGAAACTCTACCAGCGACATCGAGGAAGATCTTGGCAGGGAAGCTGAAAAAATTCCTTATGAAAAACTAAAATCCCTGGCGGATTTCATTTATATAGGTCTTCACGGCAAATATGGGGAAGATGGCTGTCTGCAGGGCCTTCTGGAACTCTTGAAGATTCCTTATACGGGTTCCGGGGTGTTGGGTTCAGCTCTTGGCGCAGACAAATATACTTCCCGTAACGTGCTTGCCATGAGCGGGATAAATGTGCCGCGAACCAAGGCTGTATCTATAAAAGAATGGGAAAGTAATAGAGATAAAATTCTGGATATACTCGAAGGAGATATAGGCTTTCCCTGTGTTGTAAAGCCGGCCAGGGAGGGTTGCAGTACGGCAGTAAAAAAAGTTGTATCTAAAGAATGTATTGCAGAGGCTTTTTTAACAGCCTTTGATTGGGATAATGTGGCATTAGTTGAGGAATTTATTGAGGGGACGGAAGTGACCTGCGGTGTTATCGGAAACGAAGAGCCCGTTGCCCTGATACCATCGGAGACCATACCGACGGAAGATGTTCTTTCTCTGAAGGATAAATTTCTTTATGGCCAGGGAGAGAATAAAACTCCTGCAAGATTTCCGGAAGATATGTTGAGGAAGATTCAGGATGTTGCTGTGCGGACATTTCTGGCCCTTGGATTAAAAGTCTATGCGAGAATAGACATGTTCGTGCTGAATGACGGGCGGGTGTTAGTTTTGGAGTCAAACAGCCTGCCCGGAATGACTCCTTCAACAGTGCTTTTCCATCAGGCCGCGGCATCCGGTATAACCCAGACAGAATTGATCAGCCGCATTATCAGGTTATCTCTTGATGTCCATGCAAAGAAGAAAGGACCGTTGTGATTGATAATTATTTGACAATCTCGTAAAAAGTCATCCACCGAGTCATTGCGAGGAGCGTAGAGACGAAGCAATCTAATAAATACAAGTAGTTACAATACGTGAGACTGCTTCGCTCCGCTCGCAATGACGGTATTTTCGACTTTCAAGTAACTCGTTTGGGCGAATTTAATATAACTTGTTGATTTCACTGGACA
>JAGGSD010000256.1 GCA_021159265.1 Syntrophobacterales bacterium
GATATTTGTATTTTTGTCATTCGATATTGTTTCGAGTTTCGAAATTCGATATTCGAGTTTAAGTTTAGCAAGAACTTATCAGCCATAAAGAAATTCTCTTGCCATTTTTGCAAGAATTTTACAACTAAGCGCCTAAAGCGGCAAAGCCGCAAAAGGGAGGTCAAAAGAGTGGTTACCACCGTCGATAGTTACCAGATGCCGGGAGTAATCCAGTCTGCCTAATACCTCTTTCAACTTCGCTATATCGCAAAACGGGTCCCTCGTGCCGGCAAAAAAGAGCATGGGAATTTTGATCTGGTAAAAGTGGGCATCTCGCATTCTTTCCTTCTCCCCTTTTATCATCATATTTTTCAGGTAACGCGAGTATGCCCGATACAAATTCTTTCCCTCCCACAGGGATGAATACTCTCTTACTTTCCATGTGTGCCCCCGCTCAAATTATTTGCGTTAGTATTGCTTCCCAGTAATCGCAGGAATTCTTGTTCCGAATTCTTCTATATCAATCAATCCACCTGATCTCCCTGGCAGTTTTGTGACCCACCACTGTATCATACAAACTCTCAGGCATCTTTGCTTCAGTCTCCGACAACGGAATCCGGCATGCCATAATTTCTGCTTCTTTCTGTGGGTAAAGAGGTTCTTTTTCTGGATCCGAATATCCATCCGGGAAAATGGGCTGACCAGTCGTTAAATCATATTTGTCTGTTGCACCTACAGTGTGAAGTAATTCGTGGGCAATGACGATATTGTTTTTTTCTTCCATTTTCCGGTTCGCGAATACTTTCGCTACACAGATAAGTCCCTTCTGCAATCCAAGAGATTCTGCAAGTGCTTTATGAGTTGCAGGATCGTAGTACAGAACAAACGCCCTGATGTCTCCTGTGGGGCCATCATACGTATTAACCCTGTAGGCCCAGTAACGCAGCTTTAAACTCCACCATATAATATGAAACACGTTTCTGTCTTGTGGAGGCTCCGGAGGCAGATTATCAACACGCGGAGCCAGTTTAATAGTAAACGGATTGGAAAGTTTCAACCCGTAGTATTTAGCCTCGCTTTCCATAAACTCTTCAATGGATTTGAATGTTTCCTTTTCCAATGAATCGATATATTGTGATGATGCTTCGCTGCCATCACCGTTAACCGGATATATAACAACCCGTAAAGGATAATCCCAACTGGTCGTTCGCACTTTTGTTGTCCAGGCGCTCATGGCAACGCCGATAAGGATAGCCAGTAAAATAAAAATTCGTAATGTTCTGAAGAATTTGCCAGATGCTATTGATGTCACAATAAGTCGTTAGTAAAACTCCTTAATTCAAAAATTGATGTATTCGTAAAAAGCCCACGTAGTGTCATTCTGAGGAGCAGAGCGACGAAGAATCTCAATAATATCATATTCTTCGCTATCGCTCAGAATGACAAAAGAGTGTTTTTCAGACTTCCAAG
>JAGGSD010000011.1 GCA_021159265.1 Syntrophobacterales bacterium
GAACATTTAAATATTAGAAATTCGGATTTGTTTCGCATTTAGTGCTTCGAATTTCGAATTTCCAGTTTATCTGGGTTAGGGCATTATTGGGTAATGATGCTATTTTCTGCTGTCCAGAATAATAGTAACAGGCCCATTATTCACCAGTTTAATCTCCATCATGGCCTGAAATTTTCCGGTTGCCACCTTTTGTATTTGTCTGCGTGTATTTTCTACGAAATACTCATATAGATTCTCGGCAAGCTCGGGATTACCAGCGTTTACGAAGGAAGGTCTCCTCCCTTTTCTACAATCCGCAAGGAGCGTAAACTGAGAAACCACCAACATTTCACCCGATATGTCCAAGAGAGAAAGATTCATCTTTCCGTTATCATCTTCAAATATTCTGAGATTGACTATCTTATCGACAAGGTAATCAGCATCCGCCTTTTTATCCTCTTTCTCAACGCCTAGAAGCACGAGAAATCCCTTTTTTATTTTTCCAATTGTTTTTCCATCGATGTTTACTCTTGCAAAATCTACTCTTTGAATAACGGCTCTCACGAAACGCAACCACCACTTTTAAAATTGTGTGATGCTATCAATAATCATTTTTTGCTTCAAGTCTTTTCTTGGAATTATTCGAATACGTGGAATCTAACGCTATGACAGTGTAAAAGAATTAAGAATTATGGGGAATCTGTTAACCCGTCAATGGTCTTGATATTATTCTTCATCTCATCTTTAAACTTTATCAGACTACTGTCGTGGCAAGCTTGCAATGACGCCCAAGCTTTTGTCATTGCGAGGCCGAAGGCCATGGCAATTTCTTGGATTATGCCAACTTAGCTTATAGCAGCAGGAGATTGCTTCGCTTCGCTCGCAATGACACTCGAGTTCAGAATCAGTTCCGATTTTAATTGCTTCGTTTCCATACATGAAATCGCTGATTCATGAACATTTCGTTTCCATTCCCAGCTTTCTTCATTTAGTTCAGCAATGAAATCTTTTACGGTCTTTTGTAAAATTTCGAGATTCAGCAATTCTTTTTCAAATTGTGAAAGGAGTTACGTCACTTCCCTGCCAATATTGGCTACCTTTATATTCCTGATTTCCTTCAATTCCCTCTGTTGAAATAATTGCCGGGCAAAGCCTGAAAAGTGGTTCCAGTGAACAAGACTTTGCGTCTTCGCAGCTCTTCCACCGTTGATGCATTTGTAAAAAGTCCACGTAGTGTCATTCTGAGGAGGGGAGCGACGAAGAATCTCAATGATATCAAATTCTTCGCTATCGCTCAGAATGACAAAAGAGTGTTTTCAGACTTTCAAGGAAGTCATTTTGATAAAAGTGGCTTAACACATTGTTATTATATGACATTACGTGAATTGTACCCATTTCAACAGAGGGTCTGATTTCCTTCTCATTACAATGCCGTAAAACGGCATA
>JAGGSD010000415.1 GCA_021159265.1 Syntrophobacterales bacterium
ATATGAAATTGGATAATTTGTTCAGACTTGACGGTAAAGTTGCGCTGATTACCGGCGGAGGAAGAGGCATCGGAAAATTTATTGCCACCGGTTTTGCTGAAGCGGGTGCGGATCTTATTATTTCTTCAAGGAAAATGAAAAATCTTAAAGCCACGGCTCAGGAGCTGGAAGAGGAATTCGGCATTACAGCGCTGCCTGTTGTTTGTGATATGGCTGAAGCAGAGTCTATTGAGAATATGTTGAAGGTTGCGACAGCCAGATTCCCGCGCATAGACATTCTGGTGAACAATGCAGGAGTAACCTGGGGGACGCCCACCCTTGAATTTCCACTCGACAGATGGGACCATGTTTTTAATGTTAATATCAGAGGAGTCTGGATTTTAACACAAAAGATTGCCAATATAATGAAGGGACAGGGTGGCGGAAATATTATCAATATTTCCTCGATAATGGCGTTCAGAGGATCGAGAGAGATGACCAACCCCACAGTTCCTTATAACTCAACCAAGGCGGCGATCAACGCTTTGACAATGAATCTTGCAGTGAAACTTGCGCCATATAACATCAGGGTGAATGCTATTGCACCCGGCTATTTTCGCACCGGTATGATGGCTTATGTAGAAAAACCTGATGCCAAAGAGATTTATGATGCCATGCTGAATTCAATACCCATGCACAGGTTCGGTAATATTGATGATATGAAAGGGGTCGCCGTATTTCTGGCTTCTGACGCATCAGCCTATATGACCGGCCATATCCTGGCAAACGATGGAGGCTTTTTGGCAAAGTGACAACACCCTCCTGGTTCCAATTCTTTGTCTAAGGGATAACTTCCTTAAAACTTGACCTTTGGCGCGGCCTTTGCGACTTCCGGAACCTCGAAGAAGGTGGCTTTTGAAAAGCCAAACATGCTGGCCAGCATGTTTTCCGGGAAACTCCTGATTTTTACATTATATTTCTTTACAGCTTCGTTGTAACGCCTTCTTTCAACGGCTATTCTGTTTTCCGTTCCGGCCAGCTCATCCTGAAGTCTGATAAAGTTTTGATTCGATTTCAGATCGGGGTATCGCTCCATAACAACAAGAAGTCTGCTTAAGGCCCCTGTCAATTCATTATTCGCTTTGATCTTATCGGGTATTTTCGTTGCGCCGCCGACTCTTGATCTTGCTTCAGTTACCTTAATAAAGACTTCCCTTTCCTGTTTAGCATAGCCCTTCACCGTTTCCACAAGGTTAGGAATAAGATCATATCTCCTCTGCAACTGATTATCAACCTGTGCCCACGATGCTTTGACAGACTCATCGAGATTAACAAAGGTGTTGTATGTGCTTTTGAAAAACGAAAACATGGAAAAAAAGATTAAAACAATTACTACAACGGCAATAAGCAAATTTCTCTGGCCTTTGGTCATTTATAACCT
>JAGGSD010000018.1 GCA_021159265.1 Syntrophobacterales bacterium
CTTGATGGGAGAGGGTAGGGGTGAGGGTGAATACAGCGCTATTTCAAGCAGTTATGTCTCATTCCCCTTTATCCCCTCCCACGAGGGGAGGGGAAGTCTGACTTTTTACGAATGCATCAAAACTTGACATGACAGTAGTTTCTTACTTATATCGGAATAGACTTGACATACGAAGGGATTGCGACGCGAGAAATTCTACGATAAGGAGGCAATTAATGTCACAAGCAATGGAATTTAAGATTATCGAGTCCGAGAGTACCTTTCTCCACCCAAGAACTGGGTTCGAACCGGAAAAGGTACGGTTCGAGGTCCGCATAGACCCTTTAACAGGAAGGACAGGGCATTACTCACATTTCGGTGCCATCAAGCCCCAGAGACTCGACCTCGAACATTACAAAAAGCCTGAGATAAAGGGATTCTGTCCCTTCTGCCTTGACAAGAGAGCCAAGGTTACACCAAAGTTTACAACCCATATATATCCCGAAGGGAGACCTTCTCTGGGAGAGGCAGTGCTTATTCCGAACCTTTTTCCCTACGACATCTACAGCGGGGTCGTGATAATGGCCGACGACCACGTACTGTCCCTGGAGCAACTGAACCGCAAAATACTGCGGGATACCTTTACGCTGGGGATCAGCTTCCTGAAAAAGATCAAAACACTGAGCCCGTCTATTCCGTACTACCTCATGACCTGGAACTATATGCCTCCTTCGGGTGGCGGCCTTGTCCACCCCCATCAACAGTACTTTGCCACGGAGTGTCCGGGAAATCAATTCATCGATGAATTGAGGGCATCGGAGGCATTTTACCGGACGCATGGAAAAGATTACTGGTCAGCGCTTGTCGATGGGGAACGCGATGCCGGTAAACGTTATGCAGGGAACGTCGGCGCTTCTCACTGGCTTATTCCCTTTGTCTGCCTCGGTATCCTGGGCGACATCATGTGCATCTTCCCTGATGTCTATTCCATCGAAGACTTTCAAGACCGGCATATCGATAACCTCGTGGAAGGGCTTCGCAGGGTCTTTGAATATTACCGTACGGAGGGCATAATGAGTTTTAACGCATCCCTCCTGTTCGGCCCGGAAGGCCAGAGATATTTTCCGTGCCACCTGAGAATCTCCGCCCGGACCTTTCTCAACATGCGGGACTTTGCGCCGGACTTTAATTTCTTCCAGGCCATCCTCGGGGAACCGGTCTGTGTAGCAATGCCTGAGGACCTTTGTAAAGATGTCGGAAAATTTTTTTGAAACCCTTTTAGCGGCATGTCCTTTTATCATACCTGACAGTTTCGTAAAAAGTCAAAAAACACTCTTTTGCCATTCTGAACGATAGCGAAGAATCTGATATCATTGAGATTCTTTGTCGCTCCGCTCCTCAGAATGACACTGCGTGGGCTTTCAAGTAACTCGTTTG
>JAGGSD010000387.1 GCA_021159265.1 Syntrophobacterales bacterium
GCCCCCATCGGCCTTAAACATGCTTTGTAAAAGTTACTTTCCATTATAATGCCGACGTGTCGGCATAGTGGAGCTTTTTACAAGCGCATCAATATTAACCTTACAACAACACTTGTTAATTTACATACAATATGTTGGATTGTAACCAGTTAAAATATACCATATGTTGTACCCAAAGTGCTAAATGACGTTGTAGGGTTAATTCATCTAAAAAGGAAATAAGGTTATATGTTCAGGGCTCAACTCATCAATGATCCTTTTGATGATCCGGGCATATATGTAGAATTTCAACATAAAAAGGAAGCTATCCTTTTTGATTTGGGATATCTTCATCATTTCTCAACCCGGAAACTTCTTAAGATCGGTCATATATTTGTGTCTCACACGCACATGGATCACTTCATCGGGTTTGATCACCTGTTACGGGTCTGCCTCGGAAGAGATCAGCATATTTTCCTCTTCGGTCCACCGGGGTTCATTAAAAACGTGGAGAGCAAAATAGGCGCCTACACGTGGAATCTTGTCGAAAACTATTCAAACAATTTTGTTATTGAGGTAACGGAAGTTCATGAAAACCGAAAAAGGATAAATCGCTACCGCTGCCAAAGAGCCTTCGAACCCGAAGTGGCGGCAGAGGCCGAAGATTTTAACGGCACACTGGTAGACAGGAATGATTTTACAGTAAAAGGGGTATTCCTTGATCACAAGATTCCATCACTCGCATACTCAATTGAAGAAAAAAAACATATCAATATCAAGAAAAATGTTCTCGATGAAATGGGACTCCCCGTAGGAGCGTGGCTGGGAGAACTCAAAGATAAAATTCTCAGGGGCGAATCTGACGATACTCCCGTCAATGTATGGTGGAAAAACCAAAACAAACAAATTCCTGTGAAGACATTACCCCTTGGAAAACTGAAGGAAAAGATCATCAGGATCACACCGGGAAATAAGATTTCTTATATAACAGATGCTGTATACAATGAAGATAATGCCCGGAAGATTATCGGACTGGCCAAGGCTTCCGACATGATTTTCATTGAGGCTCCTTTCCTGGAAAAGGATGCGGAAACAGCGCTGAGAAAATATCACCTGACGGCAAAACAGGCGGGAGACCTGGCACGAAGGGCGGGCGCAAAGAATATGACGATTTTTCACTTTTCGCCAAAATACAGGGGGCAGAAGGACCTCCTGCTGGAAGAGGCCATGAAGGCCTTTAACCAAGACTGAACCGCCCGCCGGCGAGCAGCGGGTATCAAACCCCGCAGATTTAGCATCGCACTTCAAGTGATTAGAGTAATCCGTGTAATCTGCAAAATCTGTGGATTAAATTTGACAGTTTCGTAAAAAGCTCCGCTATGCCGTTTAGCGGCATTATAATGGAAAGTAACTTTTACAAAGCATGTTTAAGG
>JAGGSD010000334.1 GCA_021159265.1 Syntrophobacterales bacterium
TAAAAGTGGCTTAACACATTGTTATTATATGATATTGCATGAATTGTGTTCATTTAGGAAAAAGGTCTGATTTCCTTCTCATTACAATGCCGTAAAACGGCATAGCGGGGCTTTTTACGAAACTGTTACACAAGGATAGCGCAATAAAATGAGAAAATCTCTAATTTGCCTGATTGTTTTGTCTTTAGTCCTTTGCTTTTCAGTGCCCGTTTTTGCTGCGAAGAGTACTGTCAGGATAGGTGTTTACCTGCCGATGACAGGCCCGGTAGCGGCTTACGGCCAGATGGAGTGGGGCGGCATTCAAACGGCTAACAAACTTATGCCTAAAGTTCTCGGCAAAAAGGTGGAACTCTTTCTTGTTGACACCAAGAGCGGCAAGATTGAGGCGGCGAATGCCGTCGACAAATTGATCAAAAAGAATAAGGTTCACGCCATTATCGGGGAAGACATTAGTGGTAACACTCTGGCGGGGGGGGCTATTGCCGATAAGGCGAAGAAACCGATGATCTCTCTCACTGCCACGAATCCCCTGGTTACCCAGAACAGAGAATATGTCTTTCGCGTCTGTTTTATTGACTCCTTCCAGGGCGAGATGGCAGCAAAATACGCTTATGAAAAGCTTGGCGCAAGAAAAGCGGCCATTCTTGTAGATATTGAACAGGATTATTGTATCGGTCTGGCCAACTTCTTTGCGAAGAGCTTTATCAGGCACGGCGGAAAGGTGGTGTCAATGGCGTACTGCCGGACACTGGATCAGGATTTTACGATACAAATTTCATCCATCATGGCCGCAAAGCCGGATGTTCTGTATATGCCGAACAACTACACCGAAGTTGCACTCGCCTGCAAGCAGGCTGTAAAACTCGGTCTCAACGTGCCGATCATTTCAGCAGATAAAGCCCAGACGAAGGAACTGATCAAAATTGGCGGAAAGGATGTTGAAGGAACCATATTTACAGGGCACTTTGCCAGGGAGGCCGCGGTCACGGATATTGCAAGAAAATATATCGAAACTTATGAAAAGGAAACAGGTAAAGAAGCAAGCGCCTTCGATGCCCTCGGGGCGGATGCCTATTTTGTTTTGATGGATGCCATAAAAAGGGCAAAATCGGTGAAGGGCAAAAATATAAGAAACGCTCTTGCAAGCACAAAGAACTTTAAAGGGGTATCAGGCATTATTAATATCGGTAAAGATGGAGATGCGGTAAGAAGTCTGGTTCTGGTACACGTTAAAGATGGTACATTCCGCTATTTGGCAACGTATAATCCATAATAAAGTGAGACCTTTGCATGAAAGTACATTTTTGACCCTTATTTGACAAAACTAATCAATATTGACAGTTTCGTAAAAAGTCAAAAAAACACTCTTTTGTCATTCTGAGCGATAGCGAAGAATCTGATATCATTGAGAT
>JAGGSD010000226.1 GCA_021159265.1 Syntrophobacterales bacterium
CGTCAAAGGTGTTCGTGTACGTGAAGCCCGACTTTGTCTGGTTCCTGGTTCGCCACGGAGAACCCTTTACCCGCGAGAGCATCATCAAAGACGGGGAATCTTCGAGCGTCTACTATCGCCCCGAGAAATACGATGTCCTCGTTTACAACCCGGAGACCGGGGAAATCCGCATGAACGCCCGATCCAAGGGTGAGAAGGAACTCTACCGCACCAAGTTCGGCCAGCATTTCTTTGGTGACAGCGAGTTCTTCAACGGCAAGAGCAAGTTCACCCTCGAGCCGCTGCGGGAGGTCGGCGAGGATTCCCTCCTGTGCGATGACATTGATGGAATGGAGTGGGTGAGGCTTAAAGAGTTCCAGACCTTCCGTGGCGGTTCTCAAAAGGAAGTGGAGATCCGCAAAGCCGAGGATATCTTCGCATCCTTGCGCGAATCTGATCGGTCATTCCCCAACAGTGCTCCTATTATCAAGGCCAAATTCCTCATCAAATTCGCCGACTCCAAGACCGCTCGAACGGTCACCATAAGCTCCGGCAACAGGGCCGGGTTCAAGCGTGATGACGATGCTGACATCCTTGAGGCCTGGATGACCAGGCGAGGGTTCATCATCGCGGATGCAGAGAACAGTGATGAGTGAACACGCGATCTGGAAATACCTGGAAGACTTACCCGGCCAGGCCGCTCCTCTGGTCGAGTGGAATCAGCACCTTGACGGGTGGCCGGGATTTCAGGGATTTCACAAACGCTACCTCAAACTGACCCGCGATCACGCAACGGCTGTGGATTGCCCGACGGAATGTGGTCTGGGGTGCCCGCGCAAAGTCGTAACGCACGCTCCCAACGACATCGTGGCCGTGTGCCCTGAGCAGGAGGAAAAACCATACCCCCTCAAGCGGCAGGACATTTTCATCTATTCGGTGAACAGAGCTTCCCTGCACAAGGACATCTGTTCGGCGTTGGGGATCGAGCGCCGCGAAAGCAAGGTCGACGCATGCCGGCGAACGTGGCGTCTGGGTAATTTTGTGCCCACGGCCGGGCTGGTCTTTCCCGTTTTTCTGACTCAACAGGAAGATCCGGACGAGCTGCTTGAGGTCGTAAAGAACATTTGCCTGCTCCATGGCGATCCCTTCGTGCTCCTGGCCCCGACGCGGCGACGGTTGTCCCCTCCGGCTGAACAGATTCTGGCGCAGCGCAACGCCGTCTTCCTGGCACTGGAGGAAGAGATGCCGTTCGACGAGAAGGGTTGCCTCCAGGTACGTCGGACTCCCGACGAGCTGTTCGCACCGCTCCACGAGAAAGTCCCGGAGCCTGGTTCCGGTGGCATGGTGCATTTCCCAACGCCTGACGGAACAAGATGGTCTGACATCAAAATCCAGTTCAGGAATGGACACACGGTTACGATTTGGGCCGG
>JAGGSD010000324.1 GCA_021159265.1 Syntrophobacterales bacterium
TTGTCCGGGTTAGGGATTATTTATATGGAATATTTGGTCGTTTTTATTGCCGGCGCATTTTTTGGAGCAATTATTGCGTTCATAGTTTATGCTCTAAAAAGAAAGGAAGCCAAAACAATTGCGCGGGAGTTAATCTCAGAAACTGAGTCTCAGAAAATTCAGGACCTGGGAGTACTAATCGATAAGATAAAGGAGTCTTTCGGGTCTCTTTCCCTGGATGCTTTGTCAAGGAATACCGAGGAATTTTTGAAGCTTGCCAATGAAAACCTGTCAAAACAAACACAATCGGGGGAAAAAGAACTCGAGGGAAAGAAAAAGCTGATTGACCAGACTCTTGAAGCAATGAAAGAAGATTTACAGAATGTTCAAGGTCTTGTAATCAAACTGGAGAAAGACAGGGAACAAAAGTTTGGAGAACTGGCAAATCAATTAAGGGTTACTGCTGAGGAAACAAGGAAGCTTCAGGAAACTACGGGGCATCTGAAGGCGGCGCTGGCAAGCACAAAAGTGCGCGGACAATGGGGTGAGCGAATGGCCGAAGATGTTTTGAGACTTGCCGGTTTTGTAGAAGGAATCAATTATATTAAACAAAAGGCTATGGAAACGGTTAATACGCGCCCTGATTATACCTTTCTGTTACCACACGAGCTTAAGATAAACATGGACGTAAAATTTCCTTTAGATAACTATCTGCGGTATCTTGAAGCGGAAGTAAAAATTGAAAGAGATAGATATCGAAATCAATTTGTAAGAGATGTTAAAAACAGAATTAAAGAAGTAACCACAAGAGATTATATAAACCCTGAAGAAAACACAGTCGATTATGTAATAGTTTTCATACCGAATGAACAGGTATACTCTTTTATTAATGAGAGCGATAGATTTCTCATGGACGAAGCATTAAAAAATAAGGTCATTCTCTGCTCACCCATAACGTTGTATGCAGTTTTGGCTGTCATAACACAGGCAGTGGATAATTTTAATCTGGAAAAGACGGCGGCTCAAATCATGTCACTTCTTGGTGCGTTTAATAAACAGTGGGAAGCTTTCGTGTGTTCAATGGAAAAGATGGGGCGTAGAATAGAAGATGTTCAGAAGGAATATAACACACTGATTTCAACCCGCCGCAATCAGCTTGAACGTCCTCTCAGACAGATTGAAGATTTGAGAAAGCAAAGAGGCATTGCAGATGCAACTCTTGATGAAGAAGAAAAAAAGTAACTACTCAGGTTCAAAGGCACAAAGCTTATTTGCCCTGCTGTTATTATATTAGGGTCTTGACTAGAACAGCACTATAAAATGTGTTAAAAGTCTAGTCATGTCAATAAGTAACAAGTATGTAAAAAATGCGAAATATCTCTGTCAAATGATACACCTGACGGCTCGACTGAGCTCACGCCGAAGGCT
>JAGGSD010000357.1 GCA_021159265.1 Syntrophobacterales bacterium
CAGCTCTATAAACACGAATTTGGATTGCTGTCAAGAAGAAAATCATCATTTTAATTTGTCATTGAAGTTTGTTAAGATTGTGATAGAAGGTACAAGGTACAAGGTACAAGGTGCAAGGATCAAGGTACAAGGATCAAGGAAAAACCTTCGGTTCTCAGTCCGCATTGCTCAGTCCTTGCCGCTTAGGGGTGGGAATTTGGTAGAAGAAAACACAAAATCAAATCTTTTTCAAAATGTATCGAAAGATGACTGGCACAACTGGCGCTGGCAGATAGAAAATCATATTCATACACTTTCCCGGTTGGCCGGGATTCTTAATATTTCATTACCGGAGGCAGATAGATACAAAGATGTTATCGAAACCTATCATTTTTCCGTTACACCCTATTATCTGTCTCTAATTGATATGTCGAACGAAAAAGATCCTGTGCGTCTGCAATGTCTCCCCGATTTTCGGGAGCTGGATTATTTGCCGGGAAGTTCTGAAGACCCCCTTGAAGAAGAAAGGGATATGGTCGTTCCTGATTTGATTCATCGCTATCCGGACCGTTGTCTGGTCATGGTTACCAATACATGTGCGGCATACTGCCGTCACTGCAATCGAAAACGCAGATGGAAGAACCCCCAAACAGAACATTCCAGGAAGAATCTTCAGAGGATGGTCGATTATGTTTCCCGGACAAAACAGATTCGTGAGGTAATCTTGTCCGGTGGCGATCCCCTGATGCTAAAGATTGAAACACTGGAATGGTTTCTCCATTCCCTGAAATCCATACCACATGTTGAAGTAATCCGCATAGGGAGCAGGATTCCCGTTGTCCTTCCAATGATGATTGATCAGAATCTTTGCGACATGCTGCAAAAGTACAGGCCCCTTTGGTTCATTACTCAGTTTAACCATTCGAAGGAAATCACTCTTGACGCTGCGGGGGCGTGTGAGATGCTTCTCGGGGCGGGTATCCCTGTCATGAACCAGTCGGTACTCCTTAAAGGGGTAAATGATTCCTATGAGGCAATGCGGGATCTCCTCTATGGCCTTCAGCGTATTTCCGTTAAGCCATACTATCTTTTTCAGTGTGAGCCTGTAAAAGGCGTTGAACATTTTCAGGTCGATGTCTGGAAGGGTATGGAAATCATGGAAAAGTTATGGAGGAATATTTCGGGACTCTGTATACCGAGATATGTCTTCGACCTCCCGGGCGGAAGGGGAAAGATGCCGCTTCAACCGTTTTCTTTTTTGTGATGTTGATGCACCCGTAAAAAGTCATCACTCCTGTGAAAACCGGAGTCCGGATGGTCTGCAATTACTTGAAAAGACTGGATTCCGGCTTCCGCCTGTCTGCGTGCGGCGCACAGGCAGGCCGGAATGACGGGAAATGGTGTTTTTCGACTTTTCAAGTAACTC
>JAGGSD010000223.1 GCA_021159265.1 Syntrophobacterales bacterium
AATTGCCAATTTGGCTCCAGATTTTGTTTCAGGCCTGACGAAGCTGACACTTTTCTCGTAAATACGCATCCCAAATGCAGTCCGGGGACAAGAATGGAACCTTGAACCCTTGAACCCGTGAACGGTTACAAAATTATTTCCTTTGCCGGTTGTTGAAAATTAACACGGGTTCCTGCAATATTCAATGCCATACGGAACGACAAAAATCTGCCTTGCCATTAACCTGATTATTTGATAGTCATAGGCTCTCTTTCATAACAAAATACTAAGGTACAGACAACATCATTATGGGGAAAGATTCGATAAAAAGTGCCCGGGAAGTCCTGAAGACAGAAGGGGAAAGTATTTTAAATCTGATTGACAAAATCGATGACAACTTTTCCAGAGCTGTTGATCTGATATACAGATCTAAGGGAAGGGTTATCGTTACAGGAATAGGAAAATCCGGCATTATTGGAAAAAAAATAGTTGCCACCTTGACCAGTACAGGCACCCCCGCTCTTTTCCTGCATCCTGTGGAAGGTTTGCATGGAGACCTTGGCATAGTTACCAGAAATGACGTTATGCTTGCCATTTCAAACAGCGGTGAAACGAATGAATTAAACATGATCATTTCGAACACTGAAAAAATCGGGATACCCCTCATAGCATTTACGGGCAATCCTCATTCAACACTTGCCAGACTGAGCGATGTGGTCATTAATGTAGGCGTTGCCAGGGAAGCCTGTCCTTTCGGTCTAACTCCTACCTCAAGCACCACAGTCTCTCTCGCAATGGGTGACGCACTGGCCGTAGCGCTCATAAAGAAAAAGGATTTTACTGAAAAAAACTTTTATAAATTTCACCCCGGGGGACATTTGGGCCTTAGATTACTGGCAAAGGTGAAAGATGCCTTAATCGGCGGTGACAAAATCCCGAAGGTCTTTTCCGGAACTCCCGCACTGAAAGCCATTGAGGTAATTGACGAAAAGAATATCGGATTTGTTCTTATTACTGATCAGGAAAACTACCTGATGGGAATACTGACAGATGGCGATGTAAGAAGATTTGTAAAAAGGGGAATAAATTTCACGGAAAAGACTGTGGATGATCTTATGACAAAATCTCCCAAAGCCATTGATCCCGACATGTCACTTGCTGAAGCCGTAGAAGTAATGCAAAAAGATGAGATTACTTCTCTTGTTGTGGTCGATGAAAAAAGACTATTAAGGGGATATATCCACCTGCACGATATCCTGGGAAGAGGCGGAACGATCAAAATTTCACTGCCTGTATGATGATTAGGCGCTTATAAAAGCAAGATAAACAATTTTTTGTTTATTCCCTTAATTGTAAAGTTCGTGCCTGCCTGTGCGTTGCCTGTCTGCGCCTGCCTGTGCCGCCTGCACGGCAGACAG
>JAGGSD010000065.1 GCA_021159265.1 Syntrophobacterales bacterium
AACTTTTTACAATAGAGTTAATGCTACTTCTGTGGCGTTGATGTTTTGAACATTTGAATATTAGAAATTCGGATTTGTTTCGCATTTAGTGCTTCGTATTTCGAATTTCCAGTTTATCTGGGTTAGGAAGTGTCCCTTTATCCCTTTTTTGATTGACAAATATTTGTATGCTGATAAAATGCGACTCAGCATACAAAAGTGAGGATTGCACATGAAATCAATTGATGTGACCGTTTCAAGCAGAGGCTACATTGTTTTGCCTGCCGGCCTGCGAAAAGAGATGAACATAAAGACAGGCACAAAAATTCTGCTGAGCAGGGAAAAGAACAGGATTATTTTACAGCCGGTGCCGTCTTTTACTCAAAAATTAAAAGGGCTGACGGCTCAGAGTTTTGGCGGCAGTCCCGGAGAAGTTGAAGAGTATATTGACAGGAACCGGAAAGAGAGATGAAAACAATTACAACTTCGGCGCTTAGAGAACAGATCAATGGCAAAAAGATACTGGTTGATACGAATATCATTATTTATTTAACCGATGTGATACAGCCATATGAGCCTCTTTCCAGATTATTGTTTGAAATGGTCGAACATGGTGACGTATCCGCTGTTTTCTCGATCATCACAATTGCAGAGGTTATGCAGGGACCGGCAAAGAAAGGGCGTCACCGGATCGCCCAGGATGTCAAAAATTATCTTTTGAATTTCCCCAACACGCACTGTCAGGAAATTACAACGGATGTTCTGGAACATGTCGGAAGGGATAAACGGATTGACTGGGCAAAGCTGCGGACTGTTGACAGCCTGATAATAGCTTCAGGTCTGGAAAGAGAAGCAGATCTGTTTATTTCCAATGATGACCACTTCAGAAGGGCTGTTCCACCGGATCTGGTCTTATCCTTCCGATCCCCCAGGTGAAAATTTAAGGCAATAAAATCGCCGTCCTATGAAGACAAATTGTGTTAGTCGGAGACGGGTTCACATTTATTCTCACGCAAAGTCGCAAAGAGCGCAAAGAAGAACAAAAGAAACCCCCGGCGCCTTTGCGTGAGAACAGCAGCGGCATGGGGGATGAACATCGAACATCGAACGTCCAACATCGAATTTTGAATGGAAAAAGCGGAAAAGAAGACAGGTGACGCAGGAGTGTGGAATCGGGCAAAAAAACCAGAAAAATAGAAGAATTCTTGACCGAATAGCAAAAAGATGAGAAACTCAAATTCGATGCATTCGTAAAAAGTCGAAAATGCCGTCATTGCGAGCGGAGCGAAGCAATCTCGTGTATTGTAACTAGTTATATTTATTAGATTGCTTTGTCGCTGCGCTCCTCGCAATGACCGTGTGGATGACTTTCAAGTAACTCGTTTGGGCGAATTTAATATAACTTGTTGATTTCA
>JAGGSD010000255.1 GCA_021159265.1 Syntrophobacterales bacterium
TGTCATATAATAACAATGTGTTAAGCCACTTTTATCAAAATGACTTCCTTGAAAGTCCACGCCGTGTCATTCTGAGGAGCGGAGCGACGAAGAATCTCAATGATATCAGATTCTTCGCTATCGCTCAGAATGACAAAAGAGTGTTTTTCAGACTTTTTGCGAGTTCATCAAATATGAGGCCCCGCATAATCTGCAAAGGGTTCTGAATATGAAAAGATAACGATATATGTAACGTAAAAAGCGTAAGTCTGGGTTATTTTTCCTTCCGTTTTTTTAATCCATTGAGAAACGTTTTCATATGCTCTTTTCTTTCGGCTCTCGAAAAAAGCAGAGCACATATTTCAAACTCATGTTCAAGGGCGGTACTTTTGTCAAGGCGGGGAACAATATCGGATATTTTCTTGACAGCTTCAACGGCCTTCGCCGATCTTTTGGCAAGTTCTCCAGCAACAATCTTTGCCTCTTCTAAAAATCTCTCTGGTGGCGCGACTTTATTAACAAGACCAATTCGCAACGCCTCTTGCGCTCCCATAGGCTCCCCCAACATAGCAATCTCTTTTGCCTTTGCCATACCAACAATCCGTCTTAAGGGATCAAAAAGAGGGTTTAAACCAAATTTCAATTCCGGATGACCGAATATGGCGGTTTCAGATGCTACAATAATATCACACACCGTAGCCAGGTTAAAGCCGCCTCCCAGGGCTACACCGCTAACAGCCGCAATAACGGGTTTCTTGAATGTATATACGCATTGCAGAAGTTTTGTTACGGATGTAAAATAATCGTCTATTTCACCATCGGGAAGCGCGGCCATTTCGTTGATATCCATACCGGCAGAAAATACATAATCACCGCCCGTCAGTATTACAACCCTAACAGAAACATCATTTTCAAATCGACAAAAACAATCCTCCAGATCTTCCCTCATATCTTTTGAAAGGGCATTCATCTCTTCGGGACGATTTAACGTGACAATTATATAACCGTCTTCTGCCGTTATTTTAAGAGTATTATAGTCCATTAGAACGATGTTATGACCCTCGTTATGATGTATAATCCACCATCTTTTTTAGTTTCTTCCCTGCCTTGAAGAAGGAAACTTTTTTCTTAACAATATAAACCGGCTCGCCCGTTCCGGGATTTCTACCCATTCTGGAATTCCTTGTCCTTACTGTAAAATTTCCAAATCCCCTGATTTCTACTCTTTTGCCCTTCGCCATCGCACTTTTTATGCTTTCAAATACTATCCTTACCGCATACTCCAGATCTTTCTTTGAATAGTCTTTCAGTTTTTCTTGTAAATTGTCAATTAAGTCTTTCCTAGTCATAATTTTATTATAATTATCCTTAAATTCTTTGTCCGTGCAATAACCCGGTGGATGACTTTCAAG
>JAGGSD010000090.1 GCA_021159265.1 Syntrophobacterales bacterium
TAGCGTTTATGCAGTTTTTTTATGAATTCGTGTTTGATAATGTATTGGTTAACAAATTCCCTGGTGCGCAGTATTACACTAAAGTTAATACTGGAATCCCCAAAAGTGTGATAGCGAATAAAGGGCTCAAATTCAGAAATACCTCCCTGGATTTTTTCCATAACTTCTCTGGCAACTTCATTTGAACAGGCATCGATGATCCTTGCCAAGTGGGCGCAGTACCATCAATTTCTTCATGCGCGAGGGCTGGAGTGACCGAACACAAAATATGAGAATAAAAAAACCGTAACTCACGTAGTCAGGTTGAAGTCCCGATTTAAATCGGTAAAGGCTGAGGGGCCGGAAGATCCCGACGAGTCGGGATTTGGCGGAGAAACAGCAGATTTTTGTATCATACATAGCTTCAAGGTGTGCAATATTCTCGCTTTCTAAACCTCAAGGTCTTCAAACTTGCCAACCTTTTCTCCCATTGTTTATTCTCCCGTCCCCCTTCTTTTCCGGTCTCCCGTCTTTTTCCTTGACAACTTGATTTGATATGGTTAAGTATGAAATACATTCTTAATCAAAGGGTATAATGAAAATACAGAGAATCACATGGGATCAAAAGACTGTTGATCATATTTCCAACCACTCGGTTTCACCTGAAGAAGTGGAGGAGGTACTCTTCAATGATATGATCTCACCGCTTATAATGCGGGGAAAAGAAGGCAAGTACCTTGCTTATGGGCAAACCGACGGAGGTCGGTTTCTATTAGTCGTCTGGGCTGCCAGGTATCGAAAGACAAAAATTATTACGGCCAGGGATATGAGCAAAAAGGAAAAGCAGTTTTATAAGAGGAGAAGAAAATGAGAGTGCCCAAATTTAAGGACTTAAAAGAAGAAAGAGAGTTTTGGGATTCCCACGACTCAACAGATTATCTGGATGATTTTGAAGTGGCCAGAGATGTAGTTTTTGTTCGTCCCAAAAAACAAGCCATGTCTTTGCGTCTGGACCCTGACACCTTGAAAAAACTCCGGGAACTTGCGGATAAAGAAGGTCTGCCACCTACCACTTATGCAAGGATGTTAATTATCAAAGGGATTCGAGAAAGAGCAGCTTAATGGCAAGGGGCAGCAAAGCTGTATATACCGCCGTTCTTTTTTATCTCATCCTAAGGCGGCAAAGGGGAAGACAGTGACACTTCCCATATTAATTCACTTTCCTTATTAATATGAGAAGTGTACCTGTCTGAGCGAGTCATGGGAGGCCGGAAAAAAATGTCGGGTTCTGTTCTCTCGCGCGGGATGTTACCAAGCGGAAATTGGCTGAAGAAGCCCTTGAGAAAAAGGACAGGGAACTGGAGATCAAATCGGCTTCTCTTGCA
>JAGGSD010000281.1 GCA_021159265.1 Syntrophobacterales bacterium
TCATATAATAACAATGTGTTAAGCCACTTTTATCAAAATGACTTCCTTGAAAGTCATCCACAGGGTCATTGCGAGGGGCGTAGCGACGAAGCAATCTAATAAATACAAGTAGTTATAATACGTGAAATTGCTTTGCTCTGCTCACAATGACGGTATTTTTGATTTTTTACGAGTGCATCAAAATTGGCTCTTGGAGTTTTTAAAGAGATATGGAAGCAAAAGCAGTTGTCAAATATGTAAGAATCTCGCCACAGAAGGCAAAATTAGTGGTTGATTTGATTCGGGGTAAAAGAGCTGGGGAAGCAGAAAGAATCCTGGCCTTCACACAAAAGAAGGCTGCAGGTATTGTAAAAAAAGTTTTAAAATCTGCTATTGCAAATGCAACCCAGAATCCGAATATTGATGAAAACATACTCTATGTTAAAGAAACATTTGTCAGCCAGGGTCCTTCATTGAAAAGATGGAGAGCAAGGGCACAGGGGAGGGCTGCGCCGATAAAAAAGCGAATGAGCCATATAACAATAGTTCTTGGTGAAAAGTGAGAAAACAGGAGGTCAAGCTTGGGACAAAAAGTAAATCCTGTCGGGTTTAGGCTAGGTTTCGTTAAAACTTGGGATTCCCAGTGGTTTGCAAAAAAAAATTATAGCAAATTACTTCATGAAGATATAAAAATTAAAAGATATCTGAAAAAGAAGTTTTATCACGCTGGTATATCGAAGATACAAATTGAAAGAGCTGCTGACAAGGCCAAGATTAATATGTGGTCGTCCCGTCCTGGAATCATTATAGGCAGAAAAGGGACCGAGATAGAAAAGCTGAAAAAAGACCTTGAGAAAATGATAACGGGTGAAGTTATTATTAATATTCTCGAAGTACGGAAGCCAGAGGTGAACGCACAGCTTGTTGCTGAAAATATCGCTCTTCAACTTGTGAGGAGGGTCGCGTTCAGAAGAGCAATGAAAAGAAGCGTAACCTCAGCGCTTAAATTCGGCGCCCAGGGAATCAGAGTGGCCTGTGCCGGAAGACTGGGCGGGGCTGAAATGGCACGAAGGGAATGGTACAGAGAGGGAAGAGTTCCACTGCATACTTTGAGAGCTGATATAGATTATGGTTTCGCTGAAGCAATGACAACGTACGGAGTCATAGGCGTGAAGGTTCTCATTTTTCACGGAGAGATTTTGCATGACAAGGAAGAAATTAGCAGTTAAGAATAATTAGGTGTCAGTAGTCGCGCAGGTTTGTAGATAAATGACTCTGTTGATTTATGAGGATTTTCGTTCAAGATCAAGGCCTGCGAAAAAAATAACCGCAGGCATATAGTTGATATTCCGAGGATTATTTTTTGAGCATAA
>JAGGSD010000243.1 GCA_021159265.1 Syntrophobacterales bacterium
ATTCAACCTTAATCAGCATTGAATCACCCTGGGCATGACCGGCACAGATTCCACAAACACCGATGCCGCCTCCCCTGCGCCTCAGCTCGTAGGCCAGGGTCATGAGAATTCTGGCTCCCGTAGCTCCGATTGGATGACCATAAGCGATGGCGCTTCCGTTTACATTAACCTTTTCATACATTTGCTTTTCCGTTAATCCGAGAATACGCCGAGCGCTGATCAGGACGACAGAGGCGAATGCCTCATTAATTTCAATAAGATTAACGTCATCGATAGACATGTCATTCTGTTCGAGAACTTTTTTGATGGAAAGCCCCGGAACTGTTGCTATATCCTTTGTCGGCTGCGATACTTCTGCATAATCGAGAATAGTGCAGAGGGGCTTCATCCCCAGTTCATCCGCCTTCTTCCTGCTCATGAGAAGACAAACATCTCCGCCATCATTGACTCCGGGAGCATTCCCGGCCGTCACACTGCCAGGGTTTCCAGTAACTGCGCTCTTGTGGCCGAAGACAGGCGGAAGATTGGCCAGTCCTTCCATTGTTGTGCCCGGTCTGGGAAACTCGTCTGTATCCACGATTACAGATTCTTTGCTCTGTTTGACTTCAACGGGGAATATCTCATCATCAAGTTTTCCTTCTTTCATGGCAGCGGCGGCTCTCATTTGCGAGTGATATGCCCAAGCATCCTGATCTTCGCGGGTGAAACCGAATTCATCAGCAGTTTCAGATCCGTGAATGGCCATATGGCGATTGTAGAAGGCATCCCACAGACCGTCATAGACCATCAGGTCAACGGATGGCTTGGTGGTCAGTCCCATACGCGCTCCCCATCTCATATCGGGAAGAGCGAAAGGGCAGTTGCTCATACTTTCCTGGCCGCCTGCAATGCAAATTTCCGCCCTTCCAAGCTGAATCATCTGGGCCGCCAGATCAACCGTTTTGATTCCCGATGAACAAACTTTATTTACTGTAATAGAGGGAACCCACTCTGGCAGACCGGCAAGGATAGTCGCCTGGCGACTTGGCACCTGACCGCAACCCGCCGGCACAACCTGTCCCATATAAACATAGTCGATGTCTTCCGGCTTTACCTTGCCATCAGTTCTCCTGATGACTTCCTTGATCGCCAAGGCGCCTAACTGGCACGCGTCGTAAGGCCTCAGTGCTCCTCCAAATCTGCCGTAAGGGGTTCTGCATGCTCCCACCAGGACAATTTCCCTGTGATTTTTATATGTATTCTTTATTTTTTTACCCATAGTTGAAAAATCCGGCTTTCGCTCACCGAATTTTGCGATGGGTGCATCCTTGTAAATATCCGCTCTTTTTTTATCTAATTTTTGTGGTATT
>JAGGSD010000184.1 GCA_021159265.1 Syntrophobacterales bacterium
CTTTGGTATTGCTGTCTACAAGGGAATTGGATGATTGAAAAGTGGTAAGGTTATTTCCGGAACAGGTAGCAGTTTTCACCGGAATATGCACCTTTATTCAGACCTGAAAAATTCTTGATTCACGGAAGGAGTATCTCTTGGGTTTTCGATGCGGTATCATTGGACTTCCCAATGTTGGTAAATCTACCATATTTAATGCCTTAAGTGCAGCCGGAGCCGAGGTTGCAAATTATTCCTTCTGTACAATAGATCCTAACGTGGGAGTCGTCCAGGTTCCCGATGAGAGACTTCAAAACCTCGCAAAGATTATTAATCCCCCCAAGACTGTTTATACTAGCATGGAGTTTCTTGATATTGCAGGGCTTGTAAAAGGTGCAAGTAAAGGAGAAGGGTTAGGAAATAAATTTCTCGGACACATCAGAGATGTCGATGTTGTTGTTCAGATTGTACGCTGTTTTGATGATCCCGATGTTGCCCATATTTACGGTCAGGTGGACCCGGTTCGGGATATCGAGATTGTAAACGCTGAATTGATGCTGGCTGATTTAGAAACACTCGAAAAGAGAATCGAAAAGATTGACAGGCTTGTAAAATCGGGGAATAAGGGTTTTCGTAAAGAGTTAGAAGTATGCCAAAGGGTAAAATATTCCCTGGGAAAGGGAATTGTTGCGCGAAATGTATTCGAACCAGGCAGCGAAGAAAATAAAATTCTCAAAGACCTTCATCTCCTGACTGCAAAAAAAATGTTATATGTTGCCAATGCCAGTGAAGCGGTTTTTAAAGGAGAAGGCAGATACATTGAGAGCATCGAGGAAAAAGCGAAGAAAGATGGATCAAGGGTCATAACAATCTGCGGCGACATGGAAGCTGAGATAGCAGAGCTCGAAGAAGATGAAAGAAAGGAATTTCTGGAAGATCTTGGTCTTAAAAAGTCGGGACTTCAGAAGCTGATCAAAACCGGCTATGAATTGCTTGGACTTATCACTTTTTATACAACAGTGGGACCGGAGCTCCGAGCATGGACAATAAAAAAGGGGACAAAAACTCCTGAAGCGGCGGGAAAGATACATACTGATATGGAAAAAGGTTTTATACGCGCAGAAATTGTAAGTTATGAAGATTTTATCAAGGCAGGAAGTCTCTCAGCAGCGAAAGAGAAAGGATTGGTTGCAATTGAGGGGAAAGATTATATTATTTCAGATGGTGACATAGCGTACTTTCGTTTTAATGTATAGTTTCAATCGAAAATGAAACCACACCTTGAATTTATGACTCTGTTGATTTAAGGTCTTTTCGCCCAATCTCTGCGTTATGCTCA
>JAGGSD010000188.1 GCA_021159265.1 Syntrophobacterales bacterium
TTAGTGTAACAACAAAGTCAGAAAGAGACCGGCTGCCGACACCGTGCCTATTGTGCCGGCAACATTCGGTCCCATGGCCTGCATAAGAATGAAATTACGTTTGTCCTCTTCCCTTGCCACCACCTGTGCAACACGGGCAGCCATAGGCACCGCAGATACACCGGCCGCGCCGATGAGAGGATTTATCTTGTCTTTCAAAAACAGGTTCATGAATTTGGCCAGAAGAAGCCCGGCTGCCGTGCTGAAAGCAAACGCAATCAATCCAAGAAAAAAGATGTACAGCGACTGGGGTTTCAAAAAGACACTCGCCGGCATGGTGCCGCCGATGCACAGACCCAGAAATATGGTAACAATGTTTATCAGCTCGTTCTGAGCTGTATTGGAGAGACGTTCCACTACACCGCATTCCCTGAATAGATTGCCGACCATCATCATGCCGACCAGGGGCGCAGCGGGCGGAATAAGAAGGCATATAATCAGCGTCGCTACGAGGGGAAATCCAATTCTTTCAAGTTTGCCGACGGGACGCATCTGTTTCATTTTGATCCTGCGTTCTTCTTTGCTGGTCAGAAGTCTCATTATGGGCGGCTGGATGATCGGCACCATGGCCATGTATGAATAGGCGGCTACCGCCGTTGCACCGAGAAGATGCGGGGCAAGCTTTGCCGTAAGGAATATCGTTGTGGGCCCATCGGCTCCCCCTATGATTCCGATGGAAGCTGCTTCATGCAGGTTGAATCCTAAAAGGAGCGCTCCAAAAAAGGTTACGTAAACACCGAATTGTGCTCCGGCACCGAGGAGCAGTGTCTTCGGATTGGCTATAACGGGACCAAAATCGGTCATGGCGCCTATCCCCATAAATATGATCGGGGGAATTAAATCAAAATGGTCAATGGCGTAATGGTATGGCACCCAGAGAAGATGACCTTCTTTCATAAGGTCTGTCAACGGAAGGTTTACAATGAACATTCCGAAACCGATGGGAACCAGAAGGAGCGGTTCGTAATTCTTTGTTATTGCAAGTGTAATAAAAGTCAGGGCTATCGCCCACATTATGATGTTGCCGAATGTTAAATGCATAAATCCTGTATCCAGAATGATGCTGCGAAATACACTGAAATCCATGTTATTTGTATTACCTCCTAACTTTCCTTCTTCTTCATGTTTGTTACACCAACGACAATCTTAGAGAATATGCCAACCCCTAACATCAATATGATCAGGGTAACAAATACCCCTCCAAATCCAACAATAAATGCCTCTAAAGCCTTTGCCCAGTCAACCAACTTGCACACCTCC
>JAGGSD010000361.1 GCA_021159265.1 Syntrophobacterales bacterium
CATTCGATATTGTTTCGAGTTTCGAAATTCGATATTCGGATTTAAGTTTTGCAAGAACTTATCAGCCATAATGAAATTCTTTTGCCATTTTTGCCTGTCTGCGTGCGGACACGCACAGGCAGGCACGAACTTTACGATTAAGGGACTAAAATGGCATTTTTCAAAAGGATTGTGATGCAGAAGACAAAGGGATATTTTTTACGAATGATCGCAATCTTGTAAACCGATCATTCGTCACCTATTTTTAAAACGATTTTGCCAAAATGTCCACCTTCCTCCATAGATCTGTGGGCATCGGCAACTTCTTCCATAGAAAAAACCTTGTAAATAATGGGAATTATCGTCCTGTCAGCAAACTTCGGCAAGGCACGCCTCGTAAATTCGGCAACGATATCAGCTTTTTCCGATACAGGTCGGGAACGCAGCACCGAACCGATGATCTGCTGTCGTTTGACCATCATTAGACCAAGATTCACTTCGGCCTTAATGCCGCTTATTACACCTATAATCACCAGTTTACCATTATAAGCAAGAGACTTCATGTTGGGCTCAAGATATTTGGCACCCACATGGTCGAGAATAAGGTCAACACCTTTTTTATTGGTATATTCTCTGACTACTTCTGAAAAATCGGGAGTTTCTTTATAGTTAATGACAAGATCGGCGCCAAGTTTTTTAACTTTTCCCATTTTGCCGGGAGAAACAGTTACTATATATTTTGAGTCAGTAGTCAATGTTTTGCAAAGCTGAATAGCCGCTGTATTAACGCCGCCTCCGCCTCCGTGGAAAATGGCGGTCTGACCATCCCGAAACTCACCAATTATAAAAACATTGAGAAAGGCGGTTATATATGATTCACAGACACAGGCAGCTTCCTCAAAACTCATACTATCGGGAATTCGCATAAGGTGACTGGCGTAAGCGGCTGCATACTCCGCATATCCGCCACCGCCGACAAGCGACATGACGCGATCACCAATATTCCAACCGGTTACACCCTTACTTACGGCTTTAATAGTCCCCGCTACTTCCAGACCGAGGATTTCAGAATCACCCGGGGGAGGCGGATACTTACCTTTACGCTGAACTAAATCGGGAGCGTTGATAGAAGTTGCAACAACTTTCACAAGGACTTCATTTTCTTTCAGTGTGGGTTCGTCAATTTCTCCTATTTTGAGGACATCAAGCCCCCCGAAACCATCAAGAATTACCGCCTTCATTGTTTTTTGTCTTTCTTTTTCGTGTTTTCGTACTTTCGTGTTTTCGTGATAAAAATATATCTTGT
>JAGGSD010000022.1 GCA_021159265.1 Syntrophobacterales bacterium
CCTCCAAAGCCCCCGAAGCTGCCGCCACCCCCTCCTCTGCCGCCCATCATAAGCATGAGAAGTATCCAGGGAAGCATTGATCTTCCCTGTCTGGTGCCGAGGAGCAATGAAAAAACAATGATAAAAAGAATGAGAGAAAGTAAGTTGACCCCCGTCTTCTCTCGCGGTCTTTTCATCTTCGGAAGAGCAGGGCTTCCCGTTAGGGAAACCTCTGCATCTTTAGCAACAACAGACGATACGGCAATCATGGCGTTAGCGAGTCCCCTGCCGTAATCCCCTTTTTGCAAGTAAGGCACGACATACTTATCCAGGATTTCTCCAACCAAACCATCAGGAAGTATTCCCTCAACGCCATAACCCGTTTCAATTCTTATACTTCTCTCCTTAAGAGCAAGACAAATCAGGACTCCTTTATCATCTCCCTTTCCCCCTATGCCCCATGTCTGATAAAGCCTGTTTGCATAATCGGCTGGATCGTTGTCTCCGATATCTTTAACGGTAGCCACGACCACAGCAACACCGGTTTTCTGGAGCACCTCACGGGCCAGGAGGTCCATGGATCTTTCATATTCGGGTGAAATAACACCGGCGAAATCATTGACAGACCCCCTGTGCTGTGGAAATTTTTCATAAGCTTCTGCCGGGAGGATACAAATAGTGAAGAGCAAGGCGATTATTAAAAGAAAGAACCCGGCGTTTTTGATTTTCAAGTCTTTTGCCTCCTGATGCGGCAAAACCGCAAGATGCTAAATTTTGAATTACTGCGTTTTCTTATCATATAAGGCAGAAAAATACCAAATCTTTGTTTTTCTCTTTTGTCACAAGGCGATTAGAGCTTGACATAATGTTAAAACTGATATAAAAATCCGACTTCGAAATCGCGAAATCATTCCATTAACAAGGAGGAACTATTCTTGGCCAATCATAAATCCGCAGAAAAAAGAATGAGACAAAACGAGAAGAGAAGAATAAACAACATTTCTGTAAAATCTCTTGTAAAAACAAGAACAAAAGCCGTTCTTAAATCCTTTGAAGAAAAAGATCGGGAAAAGGCGGGGGAAGCCCTTGTTAAGGCCAGATCAGTGATAGCCAAGGCTGCTGCCAAAGGCAAATTACATAAAAATAATGCTGCTCGTAAAATATCCAGGTTGACAAAAAAGGTTAATTCTTTAGCTTAATCCCTTAATTGTAAAGTTCGTGCAAAAATGGCAAAAGAATTTAGTAAGCGTTCACTGAACGTCGAAATTAGAAAATAGAAATT
>JAGGSD010000066.1 GCA_021159265.1 Syntrophobacterales bacterium
TAAATGACATAATTGTAAATTATCTTAAATAGTTATTGGATTGGACTTTTTACGAATGCATCAAGTTTGACACATTCGTAAAAAGTCCAAAAACTCCCTCTCCCTTGATGCCTGCCTGTGCGTGCCCGCACGCAGACAGGTTGGCATAGCGGAGCTTTTTACGAAACCATCAAGCGCTGAAAGTGCTTTAGAAAAACCACGAGATAGATACAAGATGAACAAAGATATAAAACAATTTATCCGGGAAAACGAGACACTGCTTTGGGGAGTGAAGCCTGAGGAAAAAGAGAATATAAGTTTGAATGTTTTAGTTGAGACAATTTTGAACTATGGGAATGAAAAAAGTGTAAAGACCTTATTCGATTTAATTGGAGTGGAAACAGTAGCAGAGATCTTTTTTCGGCAGATATCGGGCAAGCGATCAAACTATCACCAGCGAACAAAACATTTTTTCCAACTGTATTTTAAAAGACATGCACGATAACATTTTAACAAATGAGCAGAGAAATCTCCTCCCGCTAATCAAAGCTTTTTCAAAAGACTACTATTTGGTGGGTGGAACGGCAATTGCTTTGCATATCGGGCACCGGCGCTCAATTGATTTTGATTTGTTTACCGGAATTGATATCAAACGAAGAAGCATTAGAGACCGGATTGAAAAAGACGGTTTTGCTATCGAAAGTGTTTTGTACGAAGCATTCGATCAGTTGCATGTTATTGTTAATTCGGTAAAAATAACCTTCTTTAACTTTCCGTATGGGGTTCAGCATCCGATAGATTTTGAAGGTATTATACGAATTCCCGCATTGCTGGATCTGGCTGCAATGAAGACATATGCTTTGGGCGGACGCGCAAAATGGAAGGACTATGTCGATTTGTATTTTATTTTGAAAGATTACCATGATTTAAAAAAGATTTCATCCAGAGCCGCTGAGATTTTTGGCAACAGTTTCAACGCAAAGTTGTTTCGAGAGCAGCTTTGCTATTTTGATGACATTGATTATAGCGAAAAGATTGAGTATGTTGGTGAAGAAATCGACGATGAAACAATCAAAATGTTTTTGAGGAACATTGCGACAACTCGTTTTGAATGATTCAAGTCCGTTGAGATTTCTCCCTTGAGTTGTTCTATTACTGTTTCAGGATTCCGCCGTACCAGTCCAAAAAGATTGCCTCGGTCAGAAAAGAAAAGAAGCTTTATCTGTGGGACTGGTCGGTTATTGAAGAAGACGGACAAAGG
>JAGGSD010000297.1 GCA_021159265.1 Syntrophobacterales bacterium
TAAAGAACATGAACTACTTACAACACATTTGCAGATTTGAGTTACTTGAAAGTCGTCACTCCGGTGAAAACGTAAGTAGTTGAAAAGACTGTATTCCGGCTTCCACCTGTCTGCGTCCGACGTACAGACAGGCCGGAATGACGGGAAAATGGCGTTTTTCGAGTTTTTTACGAGTGCATCAAGCTTAATTAAGGAATAATATGCGTTTTGGTTATTTTTAAATATTCTATATCATTATGAGTCAGTATATATCATTATTGATTCTTTATAGTTACAATCTATAAGTATATAGTCTTGACATTTTCTATTCCAGACGTTAAAAGGAAACGTGATACTCGGCATAGTAGGGGTTGCAGGCTATTCGACATATTGTATAAAGATAATTCCCATAAACAGGCTGACATCTTCTAAAGACAAAAGACTGGCAAAAGAATTTGTGGATTTTGTTGCATCTCCCGAAGGAAAAGCTATATTTGAAAAATGTGGTTTCACAACATATCCAGGTCCAGGACATGAAAAATAGGAGGCATCTACGATGAAAATAAGTGCAAGAAACAAATTGGGAAGAGATAAAGTAACCGTTCACAGGTTCATGGTTCAGCGTTCAGGGTTAAGGACAAAGGTAGCATTAAAAACCTGAAGTCCTCGTCAAAAATGCTCATTTTCGCAAATAATTGCCGATTTGGCTCCAGTATCGTGTCAAGTCTCGAGTGTCATTGCGAGCGAAGTGAAGCAATCTCCTGCTGCTATGAGCTAACCTGGCATAATCCAAGAGATTGTCACGGCCTTCGGCCTCGCAATGACGAAAGCTTGTGCATCATTGCAAGCTTGCCACGACACTAGGTTTTATTTCAGGCCTGACGGAGCTGACGCTTTTCCCGTAAATACGCATCCCAAATGCAGTTCGGGAACAAGAATGGAACCTTGAACCCTTGAACCCGTGGACGGTTACGAGATAAATATGGGACATGTCATGGTACTCCGCTTTTGGATATCAAACCCTATATTCCATTGTTTGACAACAAACCGGATGCAAAAAGCGGATGGATGAGCAACCCGGAGCTGGACATGGTTAAGGGCAAAGCAGGTAAGCACAGGAGCGAATAGAACCCAAGGATGAGCATGCTCAAAGACATTGAAAGCTCCGCTATGCCGTTTTACGGCATTGTAAGGGGAAATAACTTGCAGCGCAGTTCCTCAGGCATCAAACATCAACCTGCCTGTGTTACGGCA
>JAGGSD010000395.1 GCA_021159265.1 Syntrophobacterales bacterium
TGCAAGGACTTATCAGCCATAAAGAAATTCTTTTGCCGTTTTTGCCTGTCTGCGTGCCTGCCTGTGCGTGTCCGCACGCAGACAGGTACCGCACAGGCAGGCAAGAATTTTACAACTAAGCGCCTAATACTAAATCCTTTTATCGCTGATGGCAACATTTGTGCAACAACCCAGTGCTGTTGTAAATACAGACTTTATTTACCCTGAAGATCGATTGCCATTTGGACAAGGGCTTGTACCTGATCATCCGGGACCCTGCCACGTACTATAGCCCGGCACACCCGGTTTTTATCCAGAATAATTGCGTTGGCTGTATCTTTTTTAAGACCCCACGCTTTTCGTAATGTGGCATCGTAGTCAAAAATTATAGTCGTCTTGTATTTTTTGGCTTTATCACCTGCAATAGCACGGATGAGAAAATTTGGCTTCCATGTAGCAGCGCAATCAACAATTCCGATACCCTTGTACTTTTCGCTGGTGAGCAATCCATCTTCTTTGGCCTTTTTCATAGCGTCGGTGAAATGCTCATTTAAATCTGCTTCGTCAGGATCTACGTAATTAACCAGAAGAACCTTACCCTTCCAGGAATTCATTGTAAAAACTTTACCATTTGCATCTTTGAAGGACCAGTCTGAGGCTTTAATTCCCACCTTGAGATCCTCGGCCTGCGCTGGTAATACAAGTGCAAATAATACTGCTATCATGGCCCAAAGAAACGAAAACTTTTTCATTAGTACCCTCCTATAAAAAGTAAATTCATCAAGCCTATCAAACAGGCTTGTGGTTGAATTTTAAACGGCCAAGGCATAGCGCCTTGAAAACCCCTTACCCATCTCTACATATTTTGGCTTCGGCAACATTCTCGATGAATCAAATGGTTGCCTCGTTTTTAAGATGGCATTTACAATCATGCTCATTTTAAGAGCTGTCGTTATTATGCTCTTCCGGTTCCCGTGTGTTCTTTCATGGTTCTGTATTTACTCACAAACCAATATCCACCGGTTTTATTTCGAAGCCGCGGGATTCTCATCATCATCTGTACAAAAGCCGTTCTCAATTCCACGGGGCCTCGCCTGGTGATATGACCCATGGCGAATGGTCTTGTTGGAGTCTTGAGCCCACGGTACCAAACCAGCATGTGCAGAGTACTTCTTATCGCTCTCATATCGGTTGGAGACCTTTGCATAACGTTCCCTTTTGCCCAATTTCTGCGTCAGGCTCAAATT
>JAGGSD010000202.1 GCA_021159265.1 Syntrophobacterales bacterium
TGTTTTGAACATTTAAATATTAGAAATTCGGATTTGTTTCGCATTTAGTGCTTCAAATTTCGAATTTCCAGTTTATCTGGGTTAGGTAATCAGCGGTTGAATTGTTACAATTTTCGTTCCACGATATAGTCTGAAATTGCCAGAAGAGCATCTTTGGGCGCAGAATCCTCAAAAGATTCAAGAAATAATTTTGCCTCTTTGATATATTCTCCCGCTTTATTAAGGGCATAGTCAACACCTTCGTATTTATTAATCAAGGAGGTGATTTCTTTTATATTATTGCTGCTGATATCTTTACTTTCCAGGGTCTTTTCCACAATTCCTTTTTCATCGGGGGAGCATTTTTTCAGTGTCCATATCAACGGAAGTGTAACCTTCCCTTCCTTGAAATCCATGCCGATGGCCTTGCCGAGTTCTTCTTCTGTGGCCACATAGTCAAGGGTATCATCGGTTACCTGAAAAGCGATGCCGAGTTTTATCCCGAAGTTGGTTAATAGATCGACGGTCGTTTGCGGGGCTTTCGCCAAAACAGCGCCCGTTGCACAGGCTGCAGAAACAAGCACAGCGGTTTTTTTCTCTATAAAGGAATTGTATTCTTCTTCTGTGATATTTATGTCGTTACACTTTGTTAATTGAGCCGTTTCCCCTTCTACCATCGTAATCGCGGCGCTTGTCAGTACTTTTTGCACAGACGGATCTCCGTCTTCAACCATGAGTTTAAAGGCCTGTGAATAAAGAAAATCTCCAACGAGAACGCTGACCGAATTTCCCCAGACATTATTTGCCGCGGTTTGCCCCCTTCTTGTATCGGCGTGGTCTATGATATCATCATGCAGGAGAGATGCCGTATGCAGAAATTCTGTAACCGCGGCCATGGGATAGCGTCTTTCTCCCGCGTAACCACAGAGATCTGATGAAATCATGAGCAAAAGGGGTCTGAATCTTTTCCCTCCGCTATTTATAATATAATCGATAACTTCGGGAATGATTTGAACATATGAACTGTAGTTTTTTTCCAGATATTCTTCTACGATCTTAAGATCATCCCCGTATCGCTGTAAGATATTTTGTATTTGCATAATTACAGACCTAACCCGAACAAGCCGGAAAAGCTCGAAGCTGAAAGCCTGCAGCTGTTCACGGCTTGAAATTGGAAATTAGAAATTCGGGAGAAAAGCATGAGGCCAAA
>JAGGSD010000239.1 GCA_021159265.1 Syntrophobacterales bacterium
TTTTGCCTGTCTGCGTGCGGACACGCACAGGCAGGCACGAACTTTACGATTAAGGGACTTAATAGGGGGGGATTGCGTTCTTTTCCTGAAAGACTATGCTGAACAGTGATTTTTAAAAGCCAGTGGTTTCAATTAAAACGGTAATTCGGCTTCGTTACTGAATGGTGATAACACCCATTGAAAACGAAACGAATTCTTTCTTTAATTTAATAAGGTATTTTTATGGTAAGCACATGAAACTTAGATCTTTTTTCAATTTCAACGAGTGCGCCATAATTCTTTAAAAGAGACAGGGCGTTGAACAATTTTTTGTTCCCATTTAATTTATGCCCATGTTCATTAACAGTATTCCATTCTCTTATCAAATCTGTTTCCCGAACCGTGTGTATTCCCGTGTCTTTAATTGTAATGCATACATGTGTCGGATCGTAAGACGTAGAAATAATAAATTCCTTCGATTCACAATCCTTCATGGAATCCATGCTATATCTGACCAGCGCCAACAGGGCAATCGAATAATCGGCAGGAGCTCCCATCACTTCGGGGATTTCTCTATCTAATGTCAATTCCTTCTTAAATACGTGTTTAAAATCCAGATAGAAGTCGAAAAACGCCATTTCTGCTTCTATAAGCAGAGAAAGGTTAATTCGCTGTATAGTAGAATCATTTAACCTGTACAATTTCCCAGACACATCTTTGACCAAACAAAAAAGTCTGTCCGCTTCTTGTGTAATTAACCCAATATCGTCAATTATTTTTTCATAATCTTTCAAAGCTTTTTCATCTATCATTTTGTTATTACTTAGATTTCTGAAATTTTCACTCGCCCTCCTCTGCGCAAGGCTGGAACGTCCCATTATTCCATTTAGAGGATTCGCAAAGTTATGAATAATACCGGGAATGAGCTCTTGGACACATGTTACCTCAAATTCTCTTTTCAGATCATTGTAAATTTCTTTTTGCTTCATCTTTTCATTCCTTAACATTCTTACTCTCTCCTTTACTTCCGAGCGCTATTTGTTATCGATTATTATTTTCTTCATCATCTTCCATGCTGGTTTTACTTTCTTTTCTCCCTCAATATCAATCTTATTTTTTAAGATGATGAACCTGTTGAATAAGATGGTTTCGTAAAAAGCTCCATTATGCCGTTTAGCGGCATTATAATGGAAAGTAACTTTTACAAAGC
>JAGGSD010000105.1 GCA_021159265.1 Syntrophobacterales bacterium
CCTTGTCCCTTTCTTCACCGGTTTGCCTTCCGAATCCCCAGCTGATCCTGCGCAATAATAAATTTGCAGATATTGGTCGATCCTTCTACCATGCCATAGGGGGGCGCGTCCCGGTAGTAGCGGGCTACCGGATACTCTGTTGAGTAACCATATGCTCCAAGTATACTCATGGCATATCTGGAGGCCTTGTATGCTATCTCTCCGGCAAGGTACTTGGCCTGTGCTACTTCCATGTTGTTGCCCAGCATTCCCTGATCTTTCTGCCACGCCGCTTTATAACAAGATAATCTGGCGGCTTCGATCTCGGCAACCATCTGCGCAATCATGTCCTGGTTCATCTGAAACTTGCCGACGGGCTGTCCGAACTGTTCCCTTTCCATGGCGTATTGAGTTACCGAGTCGAGACAGGCCTGCGCCAGACCGACACCTCCGGCCGCGGCGGAAAGACGGGAATTGGCAAGGGAACCGAAGACTACCCTGGCCCCGTCTCCCGGTTTTCCTATGATGTTTTCCTTTGGAACTCTGGTATTTTCCAGGATGATTTCACCGGTCGGCGTAGCGTGGGTTCCCAGCTTGTCCAGATCTCTTGTGGTGACGCCGTTAAAGTTCTTCGGTTCGACCACAAAGGCTGAAAGGCCTCTTCCCCCTTTGGAACGATCGGTATAGGCATAGTAGATGATCGCATCGGCTCTGGTGGCATTGGAGATCCATGTCTTGGTACCGTTTATAAGCCAGTGGTCTCCCTTATCCTCGGCTGTCGATTTAAGCGCCATAACATCGGAGCCGGCATTGGGTTCGGTAATGGCGAAGGCCCCGACATACTCGGCGCTTACGAGACCGGGAATATATTTCTTTTTTATTTCGTCACTGCCGTAATGGTATATGGTGAAGGCCATTCCCGTCGTCTGCATGTTGATCTGTACTCTCAGGGCGCTGGAGCCGCGGGCAATCTCTTCGGTCAGAATAATGGCTGCCAGCCAGCCCATATCGTTTCCGCCATATTCCTCCGGAATAACCGTGCCGAAAAAACCCAGTTCGGCCATTGGCTTGATGGCTTCTTCATATGGATAATAATGGTTCTCTTCCCATTCATCGGCAAATGGCGCAATCTTCTCGCTTACAAAATTGCGGGCCATATCTTTCAGCATCTGTAACTCTTCAGATAATTCAAAATCCAT
>JAGGSD010000086.1 GCA_021159265.1 Syntrophobacterales bacterium
TGGATGTTTTTCTGAATGATCCGAAATGGGCTGATTGGTCTGAATCAAAACTGGATGAGTATGATCAATTGGGGATATTGTATATCAACTCGATCATTTATTCTGAAATTTCCATTGGTTTTAGGCGGATAGAGGATCTGGAATCCGCAATAGCCAAAGCTAGTCTCCGGATGATGGAAATCCCCAAAGAGGCATTGTTTTTAGCTGGAAAAGCTTACCTTAAATACAAAAAAAGGAAGGGCACAAAAAGAACTCCGCTTCCGGATTTTTTTATTGGTGCACAAGCCGCCGTCCAGAATTTGGATTTAATTACGAGAGATGTCTCTATATATCAATCGTATTTTCCAACTGTAAAATTGATAACTCCATAAGATTTGGTCTTCCCAGCATCGAACCAAGCAAATGCAGCTGACCGCGTCGGCTGATTTGCAGCGTTGGGCTTCCCACATATGCCCATTAAATATTCATTGACAAGATGTAGCCACGGGGCTACAATCTAATCATGTTTGAAATTCGTAAAACCGACATTTTTGCCAAGTGGATTGACAGCTTAGATGATATTCGAGCACGTGCGCGTATTTTGTTTGGTACGAATTGAACGATTGGCAGCAGGAAATCTTGGGGATGTTAAGTCTGTGGGTGAAGGCGTTTCAGAGCTGCGGATCGATTACGGACCAGGTTATCGAGTTTACTACAAAAAGCAAGGTCAATCTGTTGTCATTTTGCTGGCTGGTGGTGACAAGCGCACCCAATCCAGAAATATTAAAACCGCCTTGCGCCTGGTAAGGAATCTATAGAAGTGTGTATCATGGCTAAAACTATCACAACCCGCTACGATGTCGTTGAACATCTTCGGAGCCCAGAGGAAATGACTGCTTATCTTGAAGCTTGCTTTGAGGAGGCACATGGAAATGCTGCTTTCATTGCTAAAGCTTTGGGTGATATTGCCCGCGCCAAGGGCATGTCACAGGTAGCTCGTGATGCGGGTCTTTCCCGAGAAAGTCTTTACAAGGCACTATCTGGGGAACGAAGCCCAGCATTTGAAACAATTCTCAAGGTTATGGGAGCGCTCGGCCTTAAATTGCATGCAGAAGCGGTTCATGTAAATAGATCAGCGGCCCAAACAAATAAAGGATTAGTCCCGAGTCGAGGAACGAGTGCTCGGAACTAATCCATG
>JAGGSD010000031.1 GCA_021159265.1 Syntrophobacterales bacterium
TTGTTTCGCATTTAGTGCTTCGAATTTCGAATTTCCAGTTTATCTGGGTTAGGGATTTAGAGGATTAAAAGGCAAGAACAATTAATCCTTGATCCTGATTTTTTTAGTGCTCATTGCTCGTTCCGCATTGCTCAGCCTTTGCGGTTCGTTAATTCAAAATATACCTTATCGTGGAGAGGTGTTTCGATGCCTGATTCCTTACCACTTTTTATAATGTATCCAGTAAAGGTTTCAATCTCGGTTTCTTTTCCCTTTTCGAAATCAAGCTGCATGGAGGACTTCGTTTCATAAGGAAAACTAGATGTAAGTTCCAGCGATTGTTCGATAATATTTTCCGGGAGAGGTATTCCTTTCGCGTCGGCAACCGACTTAACTTCTTTCATCATTCTCTCTAACATTCTTCTGTAACCCGCTTTTTCCATGATTGCTCCGAAAGGTTTTTCCAGCATGGATGTAACGCCTGCCAGAGGGCCCACAAAGAGATACTTGGACCATGCGTCAACGGTAATATTCTCCGAAAGTTCTGCCTCGATACCCGCATCTTTTAGAAGGGTTTCGATTTTTCTATAGGGTTCAACAGAACCGCTTTCGGGCCCAAAAAGCAGCTTGCAAGATCCCCCTGTCTGCTGAATAACGCCCGGACGGACAAAGTGCGTACTGATGTAAACGCATCCATTCAAAATGGTTCCTCCGTGTAAAATGGAATTTAGTCGCTCCACATTATCAACCCCGTTTAAGAGGGGAATCGTTACTGTATCCCCATGAAGATTATCCGCAATCATCTGAGCGGCGTTTTCAAGACCGTACCCTTTTACACATAAGAAGATCAGATCCAGTGGACCCAGTTCTTTCGGATTATCTGTTGCCAGAGATGGCGTGGCAGTAAAATCACCTTCTGTCGTGATCAGCTTAAGGCCATTTTTTCTGATTTTATCTAAATGTTCGCCTCTCGCTATAAAGAAGGTCTGATGATCATCTGAAGGGGCATATTTCAGAGCGAGTTTGCCCCCATAGTAGCCGCCGACGCCCCCTATTCCCACGATTGCTATTTTCATTATCTGTTCCTTGTTTCAACTCTCGAATATTGATGCACTCGTAAAAAGTCCAAAAACTCCCTCTCCCTTGATGGGAGAGGGTAGGGGTGAGGGTGAGAA
>JAGGSD010000080.1 GCA_021159265.1 Syntrophobacterales bacterium
TTTCTAATTTCGACGTTCAGTGAACGCTTACTAAATTCTTTTGCCAATTTTGCACAAACTTTACAATTAAGCGCCTAATATCCTCAAAAGGGGACCGTTCCGTTCCTGACTTGCTCAAAATTGCTTTTCACCTTCTTCTTGGACGTTACTCACTGGCCCTCTGGATAAATTTGCCATAGAAAGAAATCGCAATTTCAGTTCCTTCTATCAACCCTTGGAGTGCGAGTCAAGAGCAGACTGGACTCATATCCTTTCTGTACCATATCTTGCGACTATCGTGTTATTCATTCTTGCTGATAACATGTTAAAATCATGTTGGTATAGGCGGCTTCTAAGATTCTCACGCAAAGGCGCGAAGCACGCAAAGAACAAAAGAGAAAACCTTAGCAACTTTGCGACTTTGCGTGAGATTATGTTCTTTTCAAGTTGCGTTATATCTCCGCATTCGCGTCGACTTTGACGTTTTCTCGTTTAAAACAACATGCCACTTGCAATTCCATCAGGAATGACTTAAACTACTTTCCAGATTTTCTTTTTTCACCCTTGTTCTTGAACAATCAAGATCAGAGGATAATCGTAACTACTCAGGTAGGCACAGAGCGGCAAAGCAAATAAGTTTTGTGCCTCTGTGTCTTTGAACCTGAGTAGTTATGGATAATCTTTTCAAACATGCTTTGATTATCAAACGAAATATGTTTTCAAGAAAAAATCGTAAAGAAAAACTTCATAACAGGAGGTAAGTTATGTCCAACGGAGTTTATAAGTTTATTGAATTGGTGGGAACGAGCAAGGTTTCCTGGGAAGACGCTGCTAAAAACGCTGTTGAGCTTGCAGGCAAAAGTCTCGATGAATTGAGAATTGCTGAAGTTGGCAAACTGGACATGAGAGTTGAAAACGGTAAAGTGGTCGCTTATCGCGCCAGGGTAAATGTTTCCTTTAAATATGAGCAAAAAGAGGCGTGGGATGATCTTCCCAAAGCCACAAATAATGATAGTTAATTAAAGTAACCCAGTCATTTTCTAAAAATGACCATCCCTCATTGTGCTTTCAACTTTTTGATCCCCTAACCCAGATAAACTGGAAATTCGAAATACGAAGCACTAAATGCGAAACAAATCCGAATTTCTAATATTCAAATGTTCAAAACATCAAC
>JAGGSD010000289.1 GCA_021159265.1 Syntrophobacterales bacterium
TGCCCCCATCGGCCTTAAACATGCTTTGTAAAAGTTACTTTCCATTATAATGCCGTAAAACGGCATAGCGGAGCTTTTTACGACTATATCACTTTTTAAAAAAGGACAATTTTATGACAAAAGTACATGACATCTTGTTAACGAGCCAGCTTTTTGAGGGACTGCCTGAATACCACCTTGAAGAGATCAGAAAAATATCTGTTGATAAATACTTCAACAAAGGTGAGTTCATATTTTTTGACGGGGATGAAGGGAACGGTTTTTATCTTGTCGTTGAGGGGACTGTAAATGTTTATAAAGTATCTCCGGAAGGGAAAGAGCAGATTCTCCACATTGTTAAGGAGGGGGAAACTATCGGCGCTGTTCCCGTCTTTTCAGGAAAATCATTTCCCGCTAATGCCCGGGCAATTTCAAAAAGTCGTCTTTTATTCTTTCCAAGGGGGAAATTCATAAATCTTATAACAAACAATCCATCTCTCACAATGAACATCCTGGCGCTCCTCTCAATGCGGCTTCGTGAATTCACCATCCAGATAGAAAACCTTTCCCTGAAAGAAATCCCTGGCCGCCTGGCCGCATATCTGCTCTATCTGTCGGAGGAACAGGTAAGTGAAAATGTTATAAAGCTGAACATTTCAAAACTACAGCTTGCAAACATTCTTGGCACCGGTCCCGAATCACTTTCAAGGACCCTGGGAGAAATGAAGGTACGGAAGTTAATCGAAGTGGAGGGGCAGTACATCATGCTGGTTGATCGGGTCGGATTAGAGGAACTTGCAGAGTACGGAAAGAGCATGAAATGAAAAAATTTTATAAGACAGCGGATGTCGTTAAAAACCGGTGAAAGTATATTTAATTGCCGATATCACTGTTGTTCGGTTAAATTTTTTTGGCCAGTAAAACACCATTTAATAATAAAAGGTTATGGCAGTTTTTTAATTTATTGATTTTAAAATTTTTCAAATACTGCGATCAATAAATTCAATAACTTGCTGTTGAAAATTGCCAAAAAATCAGATTAACCGGACAGTAGTGTACCGATATTTTAAGTGTGCATCACCCACTTTTGATGTACTCGTAAAAAGCTCTGCTATGCCGTTTAGCGGCATTATAATGGAAAGTAACTTTTACAAAGCATGTTTAAGG
>JAGGSD010000359.1 GCA_021159265.1 Syntrophobacterales bacterium
TTTCGTACTTTCGTGTTTTCGTGATAAAAATATATCTTGTTTGGTTCCGGCTTGTTCGGGTTAGGAAGAGAAAAGATTAGTTCAAGAAAGTGAGCAAATAAGTGAGAAATTTCTTGACAGACCAGCCGTAAATTGATAGATGTCACAAGTTTTTTCTAATGTTAAGCGTTGTTGTTTAGCCAGGAGGAATAGTGCCTACGATAAATCAGTTAATTCGAAAGGGAAGAGCAAAGGTCCAGAAGAAGACTGCAACGCCTGCTCTGTCTCGTTGTCCTCAGAGAAGAGGAGTATGTGTCAGGGTTTATACAACCACTCCCAAAAAGCCAAATTCCGCTTTAAGAAAAGTGGCGAGAGTTCGTCTTACCAGTGGTTATGAAGTAACGTCATATATTCCCGGGATGGGGCATAATCTTCAGGAACATTCCGTTGTTCTTGTACGGGGAGGCCGGGTAAAGGATCTTCCCGGGGTAAGATATCATATCGTAAGGGGCACGCTTGATACAATGGGCGTTCAGGATAGAAAGCAGAGCAGATCAAAGTATGGCGCCAAGAGGCCAGCTTAATCAGGGACGATTTTATGCCGAGAAGAAGAGAAGTACCAAAAAGAGAAATTTTACCAGATCCAAAATATAATAATGAGCTTATAAGTAAGTTTATCAATAATTTGTTAAAAAAGGGTAAGAAGAGCCTGGCCAAATCTATACTATATGGTGCTTTTGACATTATAGAACAAAAAACGAAACAATCACCTGTTGAGATTTTCGAACGGGCTGTTGGCAATGTAAAACCTGTTGTGGAGGTTAAATCAAGGCGTGTAGGCGGTTCTACTTATCAGGTGCCGACGGAAGTATCTTCTGCGAGACGGGTTGCCCTGGCGATCAGATGGCTGATAGGCAGCGCACATAAACGAGCCGAAAAAACGATGCGGGAAAAGTTGGCTGCCGAATTTCTGGATGCCGCTAACAATAGAGGGACTGCTGTTAAAAAGAAAGAAGACACACATAAAATGGCTGAGGCTAATAAGGCATTCGCTCATTACAGATTTTGATTTGTCTTTTGGGCTCTGCTTTTTCCGGGTAATCTTCGCTTAGTATAGATGAATTTTAGTAACTGTTCAAGGGTTCAAGGTTCCATTCTTGTC
>JAGGSD010000136.1 GCA_021159265.1 Syntrophobacterales bacterium
AAAATTTGAGCCTGACGCAGAAATTGGGCAAAAGGGAACGTTATGCAAAGGTCTCTATAAGTCGCACCAAAGATTAACCTCCCAGTACGATATCTATGCGCAAAGAGAACAGCAACGAGCGAACCTGTTTTTCCCCTATGATTCTATGGAAATATCCACAACTTCAATTTCTCTAACACCACCCGGTGTGTTAAATCGAACCTCATCACCTATTTCTTTTCCGATAAGAGCTTTTCCCATAGGTGAGGTAACGGATATTTTATTTTCATTAATGTCTGATTCAAAGGGTCCGACGAGGTGATATTTCGTAATTTCTTCGGTAGCCAAGTCTTCGATAGTAACAGTTGTTCCAAAAACAACTCTCTCCTCAGTCAGGTCTTCCCTATCAATAACAATGGTACCGGCAAGCTTGTTATTTATTTCCTGTATTTTCCCCTGTAAAAATGCTTGTCTTTCTTTCGCTGCTTCATATTCGGCATTTTCCGATATATCGCCATGGCCCCTGGCCTCTTCAATATCCCTCACATTTTGAGGCACTGCCACACTCTTTAGATATTTTAGATCTTTTTTGAGTTTTTCAAATCCCGTCCGGGTGATCGGAATTTTATCCATGGTATTTCCTCCGGTTAATGTTCACTATCAATGCTTTTGTTGATTACTGGTCTTTTCACTCCCAACCTTTGCGTTATGCTCAAAAAATAATTTTCGGAATATTAACTGTATACCTGCGGTCTTCGGCAAACTCAGTCGAACCGTTGGATCGCTTGGTCGAACCGTTATTCTTTCGCAAGCCCTGTCTGCGTGCCTGCCTGTCTGCCGTGCAGACGGCACAGGCAAGCGCAGACAGGCAATGCACAAGCAGGCTTGATCTTAAACGAAAACCCTCATAACTCAACAGAATCATCAATTATTATCTGAATCATATTAATTTCCCGGTAAGTGTCAAGTGATTTATCTTTGGCAGTCTCGTAAAAAATCCCAAAAAAGTCATACCGGATCCCGTATCCGGTACGAGGCAGGCCCGATCCGGTATCCAGAAGTTGTTGAATTTGCCGGAATGACAGAAAATGGTGTTTTTTGACTTCCTTGAAAGCTCCGCTATGCCGTTTTACGGCATTATAATGGAAAGTAACTTTTACA
>JAGGSD010000064.1 GCA_021159265.1 Syntrophobacterales bacterium
TCAATGTATTCCTGTGGTTAAATTTTTCGTCTTCCTTGAACTTGAACGAAATTAAACATTTTGCAAAGGTCTCTCCTTAAAGGAGTGGTTTTGCCATCGCCTGCCCGCCTTCCTTGAGAAAAAGAGAAAGCGGGTAAATTTCTATATAAAATCTACAAATCTAAACGGCTACATCAATCATTATTTTTTTGTATGAGACGGGTTGCTGCGTAACATAGGACTTGATCTATGTCAATTTATTTTTGATCTGGAAAGCACTTAGCTTTTTCGATCAACTTCCTAACCTCCTATAACTAAATGCATTTTTCAGCCGGCATAAAAAACCTGAAAAATAATGTTTTTTCTTGACAGCACTGAAAAATTAGTTTATATAAAAAATGACTGATGGTCATTTTATGACCAGCGTTCATTAAATGAATAACGGTTTTTATTGATTGATAATAACGGGGGAACAAGCTTGACACCTGTAGCGAGGAGACTAAAAGAAAAAGAACAGAGGAGGAAGGCGATTCTCAAAGCTTCTCAGCGACTATTTTCCCGAAAAGGCTACCAATCCGTATCTGTTGAAGACATCGCCAGGAAAGCTCGAATAAGTAAGGGAACAATATATCTCTATTTTCGCAGCAAAGAAGAAATCTACGCCCGGATACTGATGAATGATATCGAAGTATTTCATGAAAAGTTATTTGATATTATTGATGAAAGTGGAACCGCTGCGGATATGTTGTTGCAATTTTCTGATTTTTATGTCGATTTTTTTCTTAATGACAGGGAATTGTTCAGAATTCTTATGACTTTTATGCTGCGGGCGGATGATCTCAATTTTTCTGAAGAGATGAATAAACATCTGATTCGTGCGGCAAACAAATCTGTCGAGATAGTTGACAGGATATTGGAACATGGTTTTAAGACGGGCGAATTCTGCAATAAAAAAGGGCTCATGAAAGGCAGAAACGTTGTCTGGGGATTACTTAACGGGATTATCTCTCTCCATCTTTTCGCTGGAAAAGAATCGACGAGAGAAAAAAGGATCCGATCTAATGTGAGAGAAGGCCTGGAGGTCTTTATTAAGGGACTGAAGACTCCTGTTTCTTCTCCCGGCGATACCGGAAAATAAAGAAAGGAGGGT
>JAGGSD010000047.1 GCA_021159265.1 Syntrophobacterales bacterium
GCAAGGTCAAGGTGATAGTTCTGGTGGAAATAAATAATTTAGTATCGTGTCCCCGTAAGATGCCGAAGGAGGAGATACAGCTTTTTCAAGCACTTATAGACTCCCGCTTTTGCGGGAGTGACCTGTTTGCCGACTTCTTACGAAGTCATCAATAAGAGAGGAGGCCAATATGAAAAAGAGGATATTTATTTTTTCGTTTTTTTTACCGCTTCTGTTTTTTATATCTACAGGCATTGTTTGCGCGGCCGAAATTCGGACTGAAGAGATGGCCCCTGATCTTGAGATGCGATCAGTTATCCAGTCAGTGGATGTTTATGCGTATCCAGGTGAAGGTGGTGAGGCAAAACAGATTCGCGGGAAGATGCTCTCAAAGGCAAGGGAGCGCATTTTTAAGGGGGTAAAGAAGTATCTTGATTCAAGAACAAAGATTGCCGGTATCAACCTTAAATACGAAATCATCAAAAACAGGGCAGGTCGTTTTGTTGACATTCTGAAAGTGGAGAATCATGGAGCTGATAATAAGGGTCGCTGCCACGCACGGATACAGGGGGAGGTAAAATACCGGCTGAAGGGCCTGACATGTGGGGATGACAGGCTGCGGGCTGTGCTGATGAAGCATGCGGCGCCGCTTACCGTGGATGTATGGACGGATAAAAGAGAATATGGCGAAGGAGAACACGTAAAAATATTCTTTAAGGGGAATAAAGGTTTTTACGGCAAGGTAGTGAAGACAGGTGTGAGGGGTAAAGTATTCCAGCTGTTGCCCAACAATTACAGGCAGATTTCCTTCTTTAAGGGGGGAAAAATTTACACTATCCCGGATGAGGGAGACAGATTTGATCTTGAGGTTCATCCTCCCTTCGGTGTAGAGCGGATTATTGTATATGCATCCGATTTGCCGCTCAGTTTGAGAAACATGAAAACCGTGGCGAAGGGAATCTATGCTTACAGAGGTAAAGAAAGTTCCCTCGGCAAAAGTGTAAGAAAGAGCATTTCAATTCCCGGAGATGGGACTGCAGAGTTTTGCGAGTCCGTCTGGAAAATCAAGAAGGTTTTTTGACAGCATATTATGATGAGCCGAATTCCCGAAATTCGCGGAAATAATTTAGTATTGCGTCCCCGGAACTAT
>JAGGSD010000211.1 GCA_021159265.1 Syntrophobacterales bacterium
TTGCGAAAATGAACATTTTTGACGAGGACTTCAGGTCTTTAATGCTGCCTTTGTCCTTAACGCTGAACCATGAACCTGTGAACGGTTACACTTATTCAAACAGGTTTTTTAATTCCTTGATATTTTCACAAAAATAATCGGGTTTCAGTTGCAGAAGCTCATCTTTATTACCTAAGCCATTAAGCATTGCGCAACTCAAAACACCTGTATTTTTTGCGACGAGGACATCATTATTTCCGTCTCCTATAACAACAGTACGTTTATCCTCTACACCATACTTTTTCATCAACGGACGTATTACACGGGGATCGGGTTTTTTATAAGGACTGCTGTTCGCGCCAATGATGTCATCAAAATACTGTGCAATTTTCAATCCCTTTGCAATCTTTAAAGTAAAACTATAAAGTTTGTTCGTAACAATCACCTTTTTCTTAATTCTAAAATAATCGAGGGTCTCCAAGACACCCGGATAAAGACCTGTTGTATCAAGCAGGTGTTTATCATAATAAGACATAAAAATATCCAATGCCTCATCAAATTTATCATGGAATGCATCACCCAATGATCTTTCTATGAGTTTTCTTACTCCATCACCTACGAATTCTATAATTCTGTCTTTTTCCAAAACAGGAATTCCAAGAGTTCTCAATGTATGGTTTACTGCTGTAGCAAGGTCATTTCCCGAATCTACCAGAGTGCCGTCAAAATCAAAAATCATAAGATCAATTTTCACTATTTTATACCACGCTTCCTTGAGTATTATCTTGCAATTTCAGCCTGTTCAATAATGAATACACGGCGTTGCGCTGATTTTCCGTTATTATGAATGGCTCAGTAACAGTAACCACTCACGTAGTCTGGCTGAAGCTATTTAGGCTAAAGGTACCAAAAAAACACGCTTGCGGCGCTTTGGCAGAGAAACAGCAGATTTTTGCATCAAACATAACTTCAAAGTGTGGTGTATTTCCGTTTTTCCTAACAGTCTTCAACCTTCAGTCTATCCACCTGAGTAGTTACCAGTAACATCCAAAAGGCTTTGCACGGTTGCAGATTTGATTCAATTATAATCCCTTCCTAAGATTATATTGGGGAATAAAAAAGAGAAGAAAAAACCATGACAAAAA
>JAGGSD010000199.1 GCA_021159265.1 Syntrophobacterales bacterium
ATTTGCGAAAATGAGCATTTTTGACGAGGGTTTCAGGTCTTTAATGCTGCCTTTGCCCTTAACCCTGAACGCTGAACCATGAACCTGTGAACGGTTACGATATTTAAATGTAATGATTACTGGTTAGTAAAAATTTTTACAGGAGTTTGTATGAAGAAAAAAGTAGAGGAATTACTCAACGATGTCAGGCCAAAATTACAAGCCGATGGTGGAAATGTTGAGTTAATCGATATAAGTGATGATGGCATCGTAAAAGTCAAACTACTGGGAGCATGCAATGGCTGTCCAATGGCCCAGATGACCCTGAAAATGGGAATAGAAAAGTATTTAAAAGAAAAAGTTCCCGGGGTTCAGGAAGTTATTTCAGTTTAAGACTTTTGATACAACCGCATTTCTTGTAAAATAGTGAGAGGTCAGGGGCAAAAGGCTAAACGGATTAAGAAACTAAGGGGTCAGGGATTAATCCTCTAATCCCAAAATTTGGGTTTTGATTTTTTTTGTCTTTTGCCTTCGCGACTTTGACGCATTAGAAATTAATAGATGGAGGATATGAAAAATGGCCTATGTTATTACGGATGAATGTATCGCTTGTGGAGCCTGTGAAGATGAATGTCCGGTAGAGGCAATCAGCGAAGGAGAGGATAAATATGTAATAGATGCGGCTCTTTGTACTGATTGTGGAGCATGCGCAGATATTTGTCCTGTTGAAGCGATTAATGCTGGAAACGAAAAAGAGTAGAGCGCTGATAAGAAACTTTGAACACTTTGCCAAATGCTGGTATCAGGGGACAGCAGTGTTTTTACAACATGCTTCATCGTTCCAAAAGCCTAACCCGGGCAAACCGGAACTAAGATGAACATCGAACATTGAACGTCCAACATCGAATGTTGATGGGAAAAGGCGGCCAACCGTGAAAGGCTGCAAGCTTTCAGCTTCGAGCTTTTCCGGCTTGTCCGGGTTAGGTTTGGTCGATCCGATTGAACAAAACCACAAAACTGGCAGAGCTGATTTGAGGATTTTGTGAATGAGGAGAGGCTAAACATGGCCTGAAGCAGGGATGCGAAAACGATGAGTTATTAATTTTCAGTCCCTAACCCAGATAAACTGGAAATTCGAAAT
>JAGGSD010000264.1 GCA_021159265.1 Syntrophobacterales bacterium
TTCGTCTCCAGCTCAATGCGGGCTTCCAGAGACGCCAGGTTATCATCGACTTCAAGGGATATCCTGTCCATCAATTCCCTCACTTCAGGGGCATTCACCTTCTCGTCCGTGAATGCCTGCATGCCTGTGTTGCCTCTTATCAGAGCATTGGCAACACAATAGGGTATGCTGAATTTGCCTTCCAGCGCCGTCTTCGGCGCTGTTTTGCCCGCGGCGCCAATTGCCAGGGATGAAACATAAATCTTCATGGATTCAATCTCATCTATACTCAAACCCTCATTCTCCACAATGGCTACCGCCCCTTCTATGGGAGAGTGGGTGGCATGACAGGAGGCATGGTACTTCTGGGCAATCTTTTCAATGTCCCATGTCCGGCCAAGGCTCGCCACGGCTTCTTCATTTATTTTCCCCTTTGCCACCTGGAAAAAACCGTCCGGGCCTTCCAGGATGGCCTCTGAACCGGTAAAACCTTCACTGGCAAGAAGAGCCGCCATTAACCCGTTCCTGGAAGCATTGCCGGCATGAAATGGCTTGCACATGGTGCCGAAAGCGCTCTTCAGTCCACCAGCCTGTGTCCCCGCTATGCCGAGGGCGTAAACGGTCTGCTGCTCGTTCAGTCCCAAGAGCCGGGAACAAACCGCAGCGGAGGCAAAATGACCCACTGTGGACGTGGCATGCCATCCGGCCATGTAATGATCCATCCCCGTGCATGAACCGATAACGGCGCCTACCTTGAATCCGATCACATAGGCGGTCAGAAAATCTGACCCGCTCTTTTCATCCCATTCGGCAAGGGCAAGAAGCGAGGGGAACATACCGACGGAGGGATGACCGATAAAACTCATTACTGTATCATCATAATCGAGGACATGCGAAGCGGCCCCGTTGATCAGGGCTGCCTGGCTGAGGGTCTTTTTCATTCCATGACCGATAATGGTAGCTTCTTCCTTCCCACCCATCAGGTCAGCATACTGTATCAGTTTTCCGACCAGGGGGTCATCCGTTCCCGCCATGATGACACCCAGCCAGTCCAGAAAGGCTACCCTGGCATGCCCGTAAACATCAGCGGGAATATCATTCGCGTCCGTTTCAACGATAAACCGGGC
>JAGGSD010000030.1 GCA_021159265.1 Syntrophobacterales bacterium
AGAGGGTCTGATTTCCTTCTCATTACAATGCCGTAAAACGGCATAGTGGAGCTTTTTATGAAACTGTCTTCCTTATTTCATAAGAGCGGCATGATATGAACTGCGAACCAGCGGGCCCGAGTCAACGGACGTAAATCCCACCTGATAAGCAATTCGCTTGAGTTCGGCAAATTCATCGGGATGATAATACCTTGAAACAGGCCGGTGATTTCGTGTCGGCTGCAGATACTGCCCTATGGTCAGGCGTTCACAATGGACATCCGCCAGATCGTTGATCAACTCCAGAATATCTTCCCACTTTTCTCCGAGTCCTATCATGAATCCTGATTTGCTTATAACATTTCCTTCATAATCGTGTATGCGACGGAGCACTTCCAGAGAAATATCATAATCACCCTGTGGACGAATCTTCTTAAAAAGAGGCTTTACTACTTCCATATTGTGATTGATGACATCCGGCTGCGCTTCTATAATCAGCTCAAGGGCATCCCTATTACCTTGAAAATCGGGAATGAGGACCTCGACTTTGCAGTCAGGATTCTCACAGCGCAGGAGATTGACACACCGGGCAAAGATTCCCGCTCCTCCATCGGAAAGATCATCTCGCGTGACAGATGTAATGACAATATATTGAAGACCCAGTTCCCTTACGGCCTCGACCAGGCGTTCCGGCTCTTCTCCATCGAGCCCCCTGGGTATTCCGGTTTGAATGTTACAATACCGGCAGTTTCGGGTGCAAATATCGCCTAAAATCAGAAAAGTCGCCGTCCCGGAATGGAAACATTCGGTCATATTGGGGCAACGCGCTTCCTGACAAACTGAATGAAGGTTAAAAGATTTCAGAATTTCCTTTACACGTTTGAATTTGCCGGTATTCGGCAGATTTACCTTCAGCCATTCGGGTTTTCGCAAGATCTGTGATTCAGTCATTTTTGATACACTCGTAAAAAGTCACAAAAACACTCTTTTGTCATTCTGAGCGATAGCGAAGAATCTGATATCATTGAGATTCTTCGTCGCTCCGCTCCTCAGAATGACACTACGTGGACTTTTTACGAAACCGTCATTTTTGATACCAGCATACATCCGGTTTTCGCGCCGCC
>JAGGSD010000412.1 GCA_021159265.1 Syntrophobacterales bacterium
CTTTTTCGCGATAAAACAGTTAAGTATACAAACACCTAACCCGGACAAGCCGGAACCAAGATGAACATCGAACGTCGAACGTCCAACATCAAATGTTGAATGGGAAACGGCGGCCAACCGTGAACCCTTGAACCGTGAACGGTTACTAAATTCTTTTGCCAATTTTGCACGAGCTTTACAATTAAGGGACTAAGAAAAATGCTATTGTAAAAACCAATCCTCAATAGGTCTTTACAACCCCGCCATCAAACAATAAATCTCCACCCACTAAATACTTACCATGATGTGAAAAACCAAAGACAAAAAGATTTGCAACTTCAACAGGGGACATCATTTCCTTGACCCTTGATTTGCCGAGCATGACATTTTTAACCACCTCTTCCTGTGATATACCTCTTTGCTCTGCCTGATCCGGCACCTGTTTCAGTGCGAGTGGCGTCTTGACAAATCCGACACTAACTGTAAATGACCTTATCTTCCCCTCTCCTTCAGCCGCAATAGACTGGGCAAGTCCGCGCAGGCCGAATTTGGTAATATTATACACAGGTTTATTTACAGTCGTTATGTGCGCATGTATAGAAGCCATATTCCCAATAGCTCCGACCCCATCTTCGCTCTTTTTAATGTGAGGGATAACTAATTTTGACAGAAAGAACGGAGCCCTTAACATAATCGACTGCATAAGGTCGTACATCTTCATAGGAAAGTTTTCTACAGAATCGATATGCTGCAATCCTGCTATGTTTGCAAGAAATTTAATATTACCCATTCCGGCAGCTTCCTCAACACAATTTTGGATTTGCTTATCGTCGGTTAAGTCTGTTTTTATAAAAAATGCCTCGCCACCCCCTTTTTTTACAGTTTCTACGGTTTTTGCGCCACCACTTTCATCCACGTCGACACAGGCTACCTTAAGGTTATTAGCCGCCATCGCAACAGCGGTAGCCCTTCCAATACCGCTGGCAGCCCCCGTAACGATACAAACGTTTTCCGGGTTAAAATATTTGTCGTCTACAACCAAAATCTCCGATTTATTAAGTACAGGCTCTTGAAGATCAATCTTGCCTTCTGCCATAATTCCATCCTCCTGAACTTCC
>JAGGSD010000389.1 GCA_021159265.1 Syntrophobacterales bacterium
ATGACTTCCTTGAAAGTCCACGTAGTGTCATTCTGAGGAGCGGAGCAACGAAGAATCCCAATGATATCAGATTCTTCGCTATCGCTCAGAATGACAAAAGAGTGTTTTTGCGACTTTTTACGGAAGCATCAACCTTCGTTAACTGCCGGAAATGTTAATCAATGCTCTTAAGTGGGTTCCTTTATTGACTTCGGAGGTCAACTCAAAAGCGTCAGAGCAATTTTTGATATTGGGAATGCCCATGCCTGCCCCGAATCCCAGTTCTCTGATTGTGTCGTTGGCGGTTGAGAACCCTTCTCTTGACGCCATTTCTATATTTTCGATACCCGGCCCTTCATCCTTTACATCAAGTAAAACAAAATCGTGAGTCACTTCTATGTTGATGACGCCACATTTTGCGTAAGAAATTATGTTGATTTCCGATTCATATGCTACAATGGCAATTCTTCTTAAGGTATCACCGTTGATGCCCATGTTTTTTAATGTTTTTTTGATCTCGACGGAGGCCATCCCCGCTTTCTCGAAATTTCCACCTTCGACGGTGAAAGAATTTGTATATTTAAAACTCATAATGATTCAATTTATTCGCCGCCAACTTTTTTTATACACCCGGTGATTCCTTTGGAATATAATCGTCCGGAAGTTTCGAAAAGAATATACTTTGTTGATAAGATTGGAATATTTAATTCATCAGCCAATCTGAGTGTTTCGCCCGGAGGGCTTTTCCCTCGAACAAATACAATAGCCGCAATGTCTAGGATATCTGCCGTTCTTATAACCTGGGGATTCGTTAAGCCCGTAAGCAAAAGGCTTCCGGGCTTGGCAAAGGCAAGCACATCACTTAAAAGATCGGCGCTAAAGGCCGTTTTAATTTCTATAGTGCTTAGCTGATCATTTTCCACAAGAACTTCTGCGTCGAGCGTCTTCATTACTTCAGAAAGGGTCATAATCTCTCCTTGAGACCTTTGCAAAACGCCCCCTTTCGCCCAATTTCTGCGTCAGACTCAAAATTTAATCCTCGAAATACTCAATGTATTCCTGTGGTTAAATTTTTCGTCTTCCTTGAACTTGAACGAAATTAA
>JAGGSD010000308.1 GCA_021159265.1 Syntrophobacterales bacterium
GATTTTAACCACAGGAATATATTGGATATTTCGAGGATTAAAATTTGAGCCTGACCTGTTCGCGTGCAACGCACAGGCAGGCATAGAAATTAAAGGGGACGTTATGCAAAGGTCTCGTGAAGTGTTCCTCTTTTAAGGGGTGTATAGGCTATGTTCGGTATAGGAATGCCCGAGTTACTCATCATATTGGTTATTATCCTGATCATTTTCGGAGCCGGCAAGCTTCCTGAAATAGGAGGAGCTATCGGTAAAGGAATTAAAAACTTTAAAAAGTCCTTCCGGGATCAGGATGAAGTAGAAAATAGCAGGGATTCAAAAAAGATTAAAGACAAAGATGATTAATGACTCTGTTGATTTAAGGTCTTCTCGCCCAATCTCTGCGTTATGCTCAAAAAATAATCCTCGAAATATCAACTATATGTCTGCGGTCTTCGGCGAGCTCAGTCGAACCGTTATTTTTTTCGCATGCCCTGTCTGCCGTGCAGGCGGCACAGGCAGGCGCAGACAGGCAACACACAGGCAGGCCTGATCTTGAACAAAAATTCTCATAAATCAACAGAGCCATTAATGTCTAAAACGGAACATCTTTTTCGGCCATTTCTGCTCCTTCAAAGGATGAACCCTCGTTGGCCGGTGCTTTTGATTGATCGGAGCCTTTTCGTTCAAGCATCTGCATATTTAAAGCAATTATTTCCGTTGCATATCTCTTATTTCCGTCCTTGTCATCCCATGACCTTGTTTGAATCCTGCCTTCTATATATACTAATCTTCCCTTAGACAGATAATTTCCACATATTTCCGCCAATTTTCCGAAAGTAACAATTCTATGCCATTCTGTCCTTTGAACTTTTTCTCCGGTTTTATCTTTCCATTGCTCATCAGTAGCTAATCTGAAATTCGTTACCATTGCACCATCCTGTGTATATCTGACTTCAGGATCGGCTCCCAATCTTCCAACCAGGATAACCTTATTAACCATTTCACCCTCCCTTTTCATATTAAGCTGTCATAAGGGGATGATACACAAATTGAACCTTCACTGCAACCGAATTATCTTTAAAAATTCATG
>JAGGSD010000396.1 GCA_021159265.1 Syntrophobacterales bacterium
TCACAAGGAGGAGATTGTAAAATGGCAAAAACGTTAGAAGAGAGAGGATTTCCCATAATTGATGTGCACGGGCACCACGGGAGTCTCAGGTTGCTCAGCGATGGAAGTCCCGGAAAGTTTCCCCCCGTTAGATCACAGTCGCTTGCCCTGGAGAAATATTTTAGACATAAGGAAGTTACCGAAGAAGAACTGTTGTCCACCTGGGAAACCGAAGATGAGATGGTGGCCATGTTCAGGAAATACGGCGTGCATTCCCTTCCCTGTGCCTGGACTGCTCCCGTTGGCCAGGGAGAAGAAGGGCATGATAACGACTACATATATAATCTGACAAAGCGGCACCCGGATGTGTTCCTGGGTTTTTGGGGCACTGTCGATCCCTGGATGGGGAAGGCGGCATTAGAGGAAGCTGAAAGATGTCTCAGGGATCTTAAGGCGGTAGGTATAAAGTTTCAACAACCGAGCCAGAAATTCCATGTTGATGATCCCCGTTTCAACCCGTTGTGGGACTTGATCGCCGGTTATGGTGGATTTATTCAATGGCATGGCGGCTATACCGGCGTGGGTACGGGAATGCCGGGCGGCGGCGGCATCAAGATTCTTGAATATACCAATCCCGTAGATGTGGATAATCTTGCCGCGAATTTTCCCAAACTCAGGATAATTATAATGCACATGTGTGATCCTTTTACGGAAGCGGCCGAGCTGGTTTGTATGCATAAGGGAAATGTTTATCGTGAGACCTCCGGGGCACTGCCGCGGTATATGCCTGAGAGAATAATCCATGATATGAATACGCGTCTCAAGACCAAGTTTATGTTCGGCAGTGAGTATCCCTATTTCCGCCTGGTTGATGATATTCTTGAGGGTTGGGAAAAGGATGTGAAATTCCGTGACGGGATACAGGAGTTATTTTACTATAAGAATGCCCTGAATATCTTAGGTGACAGGCTTGAGAATGCGGGAGCTGATCTGAGTCCATGGAAAGGTCTGGTATGATCTGGCGCTGTATGGGGGTAGGGGAGGGGTTAACCTCCCCTACCGGTTCGGCTG
>JAGGSD010000114.1 GCA_021159265.1 Syntrophobacterales bacterium
TATAATCCTCTGCATGAAAGCCGGCGCATTTACAAAACCGATTATCCTGTTGCAGAGGATCATACCACTCGTTAACATTTCGATATCGGCCATATCGGGATTCAAGGCAAGGTACCCTATTCTTTCCCCTGGTATTGACATACTTTTAGAATATGATGTGGCAATAATACTGTTTTTGTAAGCCTGAAAGACACTCGGCACTTTTATGCCATCATAGACAATTGTGCTGTAAGGCTCATCGGATATCAGATAGATTTCTTTTCCAAATTCTTTACCCTTCTTTTCAAGAAGCGCTCCAAGGTTTTGTATGGATCCTTCATCGTACACCTTACCTGTTGGATTGTTTGGTGAATTGATCAGAATCACCTTTGTTTTTTCAGTTATGGCGCTGTTCATCGCATCGAAATCAAGGGAAAAATCCTCCTTTGTTTCTACAAGCTTGGAAACTCCGCCATGATTGTCCACATAAAATTTATATTCGACGAAAAACGGGGTTGGGATAATAACCTCATCTCCCGGATCGAGAAGGGTCTTTAAAGCAACATTCAATGCCCCCCCTGCCCCGCATGTCATAATGATATGTTCCCATGAAAGATCAACAGAATGTTCTTTACAGAGGTAATCAGCCACGGCTGATCTTGTATCCTCAAGTCCGGCATTCGGCATATATCCGTGAATCCCCGGAAGATCTTCTCCTGCAGCTTCTACCAATAATTCTTTAAATCTTCCGGGTGGCTCCACATTTGGATTTCCGAGACTAAAATCGAAAACATTTTTTGCGCCATATTCTTTTTTTAATCTTATGCCGTCTTCAAACATCTTTCTAATCCAGGAAGATTGAGATATAAATCCTTCAATTTTCTTAGAAATTGCCATTTCTGTCTCCTCTCTAACCAATTAATATTCTGAAACGCGCTTGCAATCTGCCGCATGAGAATATATGCCGGAATAGATTTACATTCAACCAATAATTCATCATTAATCCACTATTGTTAATTTTTGTGATGATGTGCTATAAATCTGGCAAGGAGGTTTATATAA
>JAGGSD010000316.1 GCA_021159265.1 Syntrophobacterales bacterium
AATTTGAGCCTGACGCAGAAATTGGGCAAAAGGGAACGTTATGCAAAGGTCTCATTTTATAGTCTCAGTGCAGGGAAGGATTAACTGATGAACGTCACGATTCCCGATAAATCATATTTTCGTATAGGCGAGGTTGGGAAAATACTTGGTGTTGAACCTTATGTTATAAGATTTTGGGAATCTGAGTTTCAAACGGTAAAACCCCTTCGCACAAAATCTGATCAGCGTCTTTACCGGAGAAAAGATGTAGAGGAATTGTTAACGATCAAGAGCCTTTTGTATGAAAATATGTTTACAATTGCCGGGGCAAAGAAGAGGCTGACCCGCATGAAGAAAGAAGACTCTTATCTTGATGATGATCATTACAGAATATTGGCTGATATTAAGAAAAGATTATGTGAAATAAAAAGAATTTTAGATTGAGTAAAATAAAAGGGAACAGGCTCCTTTTTATTAGATAAAAAAGTTTCCGGTTCCCTCCTAACTATTTGCGCGCCGCTCTTTTTGAGGCTTTTAATGGGTTGATTTTTTGATCTCTTGCCCCGGCATCATTTTTTATATGTGATGCTGAGGGACATCCGCCAATAGCCCATTTACCTGCCGGGTTAGGATAAATCATACAATACTTCCCAGTGGCGTATTCTATGATTTTATTGCAACCCTCACACTTATCAATAATTTGATGACAGCTGCCTCCATTGAATCCACACCCTTTCTTGGTCATAAAGGCGCATTCGATGCCAGCTTTTATGGTTTGACAAACCATGGGAATCACCCCCTTTCTGAATTTTTTCCAAAAAAATTCGGGGTACCTTTTTTTGATCAAATAAATTATGATCAGTATCCCAATTTTCTCGATGCTCAAATCAATGACTCTGTTGATTTAAGGTCTTTTCGCCCAATCTCTGCGTTATGCTCAAAAAATAATCCTCGGAATATCAACTATATGCCTGCGGTCTTCGGCGAGCTCAGTCGAACCGTTATTTTTTTCGCATGCCCTGTCTGCGTGCCTGCCTGT
>JAGGSD010000261.1 GCA_021159265.1 Syntrophobacterales bacterium
CAATTACTACAACGGCAATAAGCAAATTTCTCTGGCCTTTGGTCATTTATAACCTCCTTTTTTATGAGCTTCCAGCAAATGGCATCCTCGTTGATCTGAAAAGTATACAAACTGACAAAAAGTAAATTGCTACCAAAAGCAACCTTGAACCTTGAACCTGATCAGTTACGAGACATTTACATTTCCAGTTTATCAACAAACGCCCATAACTTCCTGATTTCTATGAGATATTTTTTGAAAATATCTTTCACCATGGATGGTGAAAAATCTCCCCTACCTTCCTTTATGTCCAGACATTGCATAAATATTTTCTTATCTACGGAAAACTCCTTCTCCATGGATCGAATAACTTCCTGCCTGGTTGACGGGATTTCAACGCCTTTAAGATATAAGAGTCCATTAAAAACAGAGATAAATGCCGTTATGGACGCCTTAATCAATTCTTGAATTCTCTTTTGGTTTCCTCCCGTCTCCAGAAATCCTTCTCTCAAGAGAATGAGCTTTCCCTTGATTTCCCGTTCACACTGCAGTCTTACATGACTCGTATCGAAGATAATATCTCTGAGCACATCTTCGCCATAAACAAGAATATATTTGTTCTTTATGTTTAGAAATTCAATGGGGAATGAATCAAGAGAAGATTCGATGTACGATTTTGTCATGAATAAGGGTGTGGCCACATTTTTTTTTCTCCACCGGGAAACGGTATCAATAGCTTGATCCAAGTGATCTATGGCCTCTTCAGTAATAGTCACCAGAAAATTTAGATCTGACTTGCCCGGCCTGTAATCATCTCCAGCGCCGCTTCCGTAGAGTATAATGGAAATAAGGTTATCTTTGAAGACCTCTTTAAAATCTTCTGTTATTTTAGTGAATATTTCCTGCGGTTTTTTTATTCTGGCCATTTTGCTGACATCCTCTTTAATTTTCAAGTTTGATGCTCTCGTAAAAAGTCCGCGCCGTGTCATTCTGAGGAGTGGAACGACGAAGAATCTCAATGATA